>NZ_JBVVPB010000008.1:0-261264 GCF_055807435.1 Bradyrhizobium sp. Ken51
CGATCGGCCAGTAGATCAGCGGGAAGAAGGCGAGCTCGTCGCGCGCCGGATCGATGCCGACGGGATCGCCGGCCTCAAGCGCGGTGCGCTGCGCCAGGAACAGCGTCAGTCCTGACAGCCCGGCCCTGACGATGGAATCCACGTCGGCATTGCCGGTCACGACATAGGCGAGGCGGGTCTGCGACACCGCCTTCATCGCGAACTCGTCGGATGCGCTGTCCGCGTGCGATGGCGTCGGCACGAACGAGGCGAGGCCTGCGAGCACCAGACCGAAGACGATCATCGCGGGCGCGGCGCGGCGGCGCAGCAGCGCGGCAAGGCCGCCGCCGAGCACCGCGACGATGATGGCGTCGATCAGGAACAGCGCGAGCGCCGTTGACAGCAGCCAGCCGCGCAAGTCCTGCGGCTCGGCATTGGTGTAGGTGGCGTGCCGGGCGCGCAGGCTTGCGGTGTTCAGGGCTGCGATACGGTCGGCGCTGGCAAGCGTGTTCACGGCGAGCGGTCCTTCTGCCGGACCATAAAAGCCCGGCGGATGATCGGGTGTGGCGCGGTCGCGATAATCCGCGGGCAGCGGCTTGGCGGCGGCCGGCGGCGGACCGAAGGCGCCGAAGCCGTCGAGGATATGCAGCGGCGCCACCGTTTCGGCGGTCGCCTCAGTGGCAACGCCTGGACCCGGCTTGGCGGTATAGCCGGACATGTCGACGACGCGCCGCAGGATTTCGACGAAGGTGCCCGACATGGGCAGATCCGACCAGCGCATGTCGGCGCTGACGTGGAACAGGCTGACGACGCCCTTGCCGCGATGCTCGCCGGTCACGAGCGGCGTGCCGTCTTCCAGCGACGCCCAGCTCTTGGTGGCAAGTACAGCGTCGGGCTCGGCCAGCACCTGGCGGCTGATGGTGACGTCCTTGGGGACCACGACACCGGCAAACGGACCATCGGCGGCAAAGGAGGCCAGATGTTGCGGCTTTTCCCAGGTCAGGCTGCCGCCGAGCGTCCGGCCGCCCTTGCGCAGCTTGACCGGAACGAGATCGTCCTCGGCCTGCGCCAGCCGCGGACCGGCGAACCGCACCAGCACGCCGCCCTGGTCGATCCAGGCATTGAGACGCTCGCGGATTTCGGGGGCGATGGTGCCGACATCGGCAAGGATGATCATCGGCAGCTTCTGGTCGAGGAACTGCGTGATGCCCTGCTGAGGCGAGCCCTTGTCGGCGAGCCGCACGTCGGCGAACGGCGCCAGCGCGCGGGTGAGATAGAAGGTCGGCGCCAGCAGCGGCTGCGCGGTCTCGCTGGTCGAGCCCGAGACGATGCCGATGGCACGGCGGCGCCAGCGCTTGTCGAGCAGCTGCACTGCGCCGGCGGAGCGCTCACCGGCGATTTCAAGCCGCGTGATGTCGTTGCGCAGCTCGACCGGCAGATCAAACGACGCTTCGGCTTCCTTGTCCTGCGGACCGAACGAAAAACGCGCTTCGCCGATCGGCGAAGACTTCTGGTCCAGCGCGCGCACGGTGCCGATGGCGATGCCGCCGTCGGTGCGCAGCACCTTCACCGTCATCCTGGCTGCGGCGTTCTCGGCCGCGACCAGGGCCAGGGCTGAGGAGGTGCCGCCTTCGAACACGGTCAGGCTGCGATCGCCGACGGTCTTGCCGAGGCCAGCCACGAATTCCTCGCCGCGACCGGTGTCGACCCCGTCGGAGAGCCAGGCGATCTCGCAGTCGCCCGTGGCTTTCAGGAAGCGATCGATTGCGGTCAGGGTCTCGACGCGCTCGATCGAATACGGCTTTGGCGTGAGCTGCCGCAGCGCGACGCGCGCGGCGCCCGCCGGCATCAGGGTGATATCGCGGTTCGGCTCGGACAGCGGCACCAGCGCAATCGCACGGCGGTCGTTCTCGGCACCGGCGATCAATTCGTCGGCGGCCCTGATCCGGATGTCCCAGTTCGAGGCCGCGCTCCAGCCGTCGTCGAACATGATCATCAGCGGCGCCTTGCTCGCGGCCGCACCTGTTTGCGGATTCCAGATCGGACCGGCGGCGGCGAAAATGACCAGCGCCGCAGCCAGCAGCCGCAATGCGGTCAGCCACCACGGCGTTCGCGACGGGGTCTCTTCGCGCGGTGCGATGTCGAACAGGAGGCGGGTCGGCGGAAACTCGATGCGGCGCGGCCGCGGCGGCATCACGCGCAACAGCCACCACAGCACCGGCAGGCTGACGAGGCCGATCAGGAGCAGCGGTTCGGTGAAGGCGAGCGGCAGTCCCATCATGCGGCCGGCCCCGCCTTGATCGTGGTGGTGCGCGCCCCCGATTTGCTCACCTGCATGCCGGCATGCAGGAACAGCAAGAGCTCAGCGGCCGAGCGGTCGGTCGCATGCGTCGTGAACAGCCAGTCGAGCTTATTGGTCTCGGCGCGGATCTGGTCGCGGTGCAGCGCGAGCCGCGCGGTGTAATCCAGCGCCCAGCTCTCGGCGCGGCCGGCGGTGATCACGCCGAACCCCTCGGGCTCGACGAACTCGACGCGGCCGGAATAGGGGAATGATTCCTCGGCGGGATCGACGACCTGCACCAGCGTGCCATGCGCACCGGAGCCGGACAGGCCGCCGAGCGTGGTCCTAATCTCGGAGATCGGCGACCAGAAATCCGACAGCACGATCGTCTCGGCCAGCGCCGCGGGCACGAAGGACGGCGGCAGGCTCAAGCGATCGGCATCGTCATGCAGCATCGCCTGCGCCATCTTGTCGATGACGCTGCGGCTTGCGGTCGGTGCCATCAGCCCGGGAATGCCGACGCGTTCGCCGCCGGAGACGAGCAGCTCGGCCAGCGCGAAGGCGACGATCAGCGTCCGCTCGAGCTTGGATTCGCGCGCCTGTTTTGAAGCGAAGGCCATCGAGGGCGAGCGGTCGGGCCAGATCCAGACCGTGTGCGAAGCTTCCCATTCGAGCTCGCGGACATAGAGCAGATCGTCGCGCGCCGAGCGCCGCCAGTCGACGTTCTGCGACGGCTCGCCGGAGACGAAGCGGCGGTATTGCCAGAAATTTTCGCCGGAGCCGGCGCGACGGCGGCCGTGCAAACCGTGAATGACGTTGGCGGCGATACGGCGGGCCTCGAGCACCAGGCGCGGCAGCGAAGCGGCGAGCGTGCGGCTTTCGCCATCGGCACGTCGGATCGCGATGATCTCCTTCGCTGCGTGCCCGTTCTCTGCGGCCATCAACCGATCCGTGTCTTGAGCTGCTTGATCACGTCCGGAATCGTGCGGCCTTCGGCGCGCGCCTGGAACGTCAGCGCCATGCGGTGCTTCAGCACGGGCTCGGCAAGGTCGAGCACGTCGTCGATCGAGGGCGCGAGGCGGCCGTCGATCAGCGCGCGTGCGCGCACCGCGAGCATCAGCGATTGGCTGGCGCGCGGGCCCGGTCCCCAGGCGATGAACTTGCTGGTGTCGCCGCCGTCCGGACCCGGACGGGCCGAGCGCACCAGCGACAGAATCGCCTCGACCACGGAATCGCCGACCGGCAGGCGCCGGATCAGTCGCTGCGCGGTGATGAGTGCATCAGGTGTCATCGCGCCCTTGGCCAGCGTCTCGTCGGCGCCGGTGGTTTCGAAGAGGATGCGGCGCTCGGCGTCGCGGTCGGGATAGTCGACGTCGATCTCCATCAGGAAACGGTCGAGCTGGGCTTCAGGCAGCGGATAGGTGCCTTCCTGCTCCAGCGGGTTTTGCGTGGCGAGCACGTGGAACGGCTTCGGCAGATCGTGACGCGCGCCGGCAACGGTGATGTGCTGCTCCTGCATCGCCTGCAGCAGCGCCGACTGCGTCCGCGGGCTGGCGCGGTTGATCTCGTCGGCCATCAGCAGTTGCGCGAACACGGGGCCGGAGATGAAGCGGAAGGCACGCTTGCCGGAGGTGCTCTCGTCGAGCACTTCGGCGCCGAGAATATCGGATGGCATCAAATCGGGCGTGAACTGGATGCGCTTGGCATCGAGGCCGAGCGTGATGCCGAGCGTCTCGACCAGCTTGGTCTTGGCGAGGCCGGGGACGCCGATCAACAGCGCATGGCCGCCGGAGAGGATGGTGACCAGCGTGTTCTCGATCACGCGATCCTGACCGAAGATGACGGACGCGATCGCATCCTTTGCCGCGCGAATTTGGCTCGACACCTGCTCGGCCGAACGGACTATCCCGTCTTCGAGCTTCTCGACACTCTCCGCCATCCGTTAGCTCCTTCAGCCTGCCATGCGGCTCGCTTGCGTCGTCATGTCATCACGTCCTCAACTCAAGACGTGGGCCCTATGCTAGACTTGCAGGAAGGCCATGTATTCGTTGAATTAACCTATCCCCACCTTATCGGCTTAGGGATATGTAGGGCATCACGAAGTGGCGACCTCCACACCGGACTAATGCGGGGTGGAACCGAGCACCCGGATACAACGTAAACCTGCACCAATCGTGCCAAATGACCGATCGTGCCAAATGACAAAGTCAGGGCAAACCATGGCGAACCAAGGGCAGAGCGCCGATCGCGGTCTTGAGGGGCTGACTGCCGCTGCCAAAACTGCTGCCGATGCCGAAGGCGCCAAAAAGGGCCTGCCTCCGGTGCATTTGTGGAATCCGCCGTTCTGCGGCGATCTCGACATGCGAATCGCGTCGGATGGTACTTGGTTCTATTTGGGGACGCCAATCGGCCGTCACGCTTTGGTTCGCCTGTTCTCGACCATCCTCAAGCGTGAAGGCGACAAGCATTTCCTCGTGACGCCGGTGGAGAAGGTGGGCATTCGCGTCGACGACGCACCGTTCATGGCGGTCGAAATGCAGAAGGACGGCGAGGACGACCACCGCGTGCTCCGCTTCCGCACCAATGTCGATGACTGGGTCACCTGCGATGCGGCGCACCGGCTGCGCTTCGAGCAGGCCAAAGACGGCGGGCTGACGCCCTATCTGCACGTCCGCGCCGAGCTGTGGGCCAAGGTCACCCGCGCGCTCTATTACGATCTGGTTGACATGGGTGAGGAGCGGATGGTCGATGGCCAGCCGATGTTCGGTGTCGAATCGGCCGGCGAATTCTTCGCCATGGCCGATGCGGAGCAGGTGAGGGCCGCGCTTTGAACAAGCCTATCTCCAGGAACGATCCCGCCGTGATCGGTGCGGCCGATTTCTTCGCCCGCTCCGCCGCGCGGCTCGGCTTCGACGTTCCGCCCGGTCTCTATGATCCCAATATCATTCCGGCCTCGGGCGATCCCGGCACCGACAAGATGCTCGAGATCATCGCGCGTGAGCAGCCGGTGCGGCCGGCGGCGGTCTTGATCGCGGTGGTCGATCATCCCGAGCCGACCATCCTCCTGACGCAGCGCTCGGCGCATCTGAACGACCATGCCGGCCAGATCGCCTTTCCCGGCGGCAAGATCGATGCGACGGATTCCTCGCCGCTCGATGCGGCGTTGCGCGAGGCCGAGGAGGAGGTCGGGCTGTCCAGAGACTTCGTCGAACCGATCGGCTATCTCGATCTCTACGGCACCGGCTTCGGCTTCCGCATCCTGCCGACGGTTGCCAGGGTGCGCCCGGGTTTTGAGCTGACGATCAACCATTCCGAGGTTGATGATGCGTTCGAAGTGCCGCTATCGTTCCTGATGAACCCGGCCAACCACCAGGTGCACAGCAAGGAATTCCGCGGCATGGAGCGGTCCTACTACGCGATGCCGTTTGCGGAACGCTACATCTGGGGCGCGACGGCCGGCATGCTGCGCGTGCTCTACGAGCGGATCTATTCATCATGATCCGGCCGATCCTGACCGAGATCGGAATCTTCCTCGTTCCCTTTGCCGTCTATGCGCTGTTCCTGGCCGCCACGCGCTCCGGCCTGTTCGTGCAATCGTCCTGGCCAATCACCATCGTCGCGCGTCTGATGCTGGCGGCGCTCGTGCTGGTGATCGCGGGGCTGATCGGGTTTGCGCATTTCTCCGGCGCTGCGCCGGATTCGACCTATGTCCCCGCCCACGTCGAGAACGGCAAGCTCGTGCCGGGCGTGGAAAGATAGGACCGGCCGATGAGCGCGGTGCCCATGCTCGCCGATGCACCCTGGCTGATTTCGGGCGGGACCGCGCGCGTCCTGCAATTGCTCAACGCGGATGGCGAGGAGGCACGGGTGGTCGGCGGCGCCGTGCGCAACGCGCTGCTCGGCCTTGTGCCCGGTGACATCGACATCGCGACCACGGCGCTCCCGCACGAGGTGATGCGGCGGGCCAAGAGCGCCGGCATCAAGGCCGTGCCGACCGGCATCGACCACGGCACCGTCACGCTCGTCATCGACAGCCAGCCTTATGAAGTCACGACGCTGCGCGAGGACACCGAGACCTTCGGCCGCAAGGCCAAGGTCGCGTTCGGCCGCGACTGGGTGAAGGACGCCGAGCGCCGCGACTTCACCATGAACGGCCTCTCGGCCGATGCTGACGGCGTCGTCCACGATTACGTCGGAGGCATCGCGGATGCAGCGGCGCGGCGCGTGCGCTTCATCGGTGATCCCGACCAGCGCATCGCCGAGGATTTCCTGCGCATCCTGCGCTTCTTCCGCATCCACGCCGCCTTTGGCGCCGGCGATCCCGACCGTGACGGCTATCTTGCCTGCATCCGGGGACGCGCGGGCCTCGCGAGCCTGTCGGCCGAGCGGCTGCGCATGGAGACGCTGAAGCTGCTGGTCGCCCCCGGCGCGTCCGCCGCCGCGGTTGCGATGGCCGATGGCGGATTGCTGCAAGCGCTGACCGGCGGCGTCGCCTATACCGGGCCGCTCTCGGCGATGATCGCGATCGAGCGCGAACTTGGCCTCACCGCAAGCAGCACGCGGCGGCTCGCCGCGCTGACGGTCGCCGTGACCGAAGACGCCAAGCGCGTCGCCACGCGCCTGAGGCTCTCCAATGCGGAAACCAAGGCGCTGGATTCGATGGGGCACCGCTGGTGGCGCCTGGCCACCAAGGGCGAAGCCGATGCGCGGCGGCTGCTCTACCGGCTCGGCGCGGAGCGCTATCACGATCGCGTGTTGCTGGGCTGGGCGCGGGCCGGGGGTGATGTCGGCTCGTCGCGATGGCGTGCGCTCGCCGAGTTGCCACAGCGCTGGACTGCGCCGAGATTTCCGCTTCGCGCCGCCGACTTCATCGCGCGCGGCATGACGGAAGGACCAGCGCTCGGACATGTCTTGACCCTGGCCGAGGACGCTTGGCTTGCGGCGGATTTTCCCCTAGAGGACACCGCACTCGCTTCCATCGCCGATCAAGCTGCGGCACGCATCAGCCGCGATGAGAGAACGTGACCATCGTTTCAGGCTTCGCCGACATCTCGATCTTTCAGCTCCTGCTGGTCGCGTTGATGGCGTTGTTTGCTTCGATCATCGGTGGTCTCGCCGGCTACGGCACCGGCGCCCTGATGCCGCTGGTGCTGGTGCCTCTCGTCGGCGCCGAGCCCGTGGTGCCGATCATCGCGATCTCCGCGATCTTCACCAATTCCAGCCGCGCGCTCGCCTATCTCCGCTATGCCGATCGCCGCCGCGCGCTGATCGTGCTCGCCTGCGCAGCGGTCACGACCGCGCTTGGTGCCTACGGCTATACGCGGCTGACCAATGCGGGCGCGGCGCTGGTGATCGGCTCCATGCTGATCCTGAGCGTGCAGCTGCGCCGTGTGCTCCGCCGCCGCCAGGTGAAGCTCGGCGACACCGGTCTCGCGGCAGGCTCGGTCGGCTATGGCGTGCTGGTCGGCGGCACCTCCGGCTCCGGCGTGATCCTGCTGTCGCTGCTGATGGCCGCGGGGCTCGAGGGCGCCGCCGTCATCGCGACCGATGCGATGATCTCGCTCGGCACCGGCCTCATCAAGATCTCCGTGTTCGGCCTCGCCGGCGCCGTGACCGCGCAGGTGCTCGCCTTTGCATTGCTGATCGGCGCCATCGCGATTCCCGGCGCGTTCCTGGCCAAAGCCTTCGTCGAGCGGATGCCGGTACACATCCATACCTCGATCCTTGACGTCGCCGTGATCACCGGTGGGCTGGTGATGATCTCGGCTGCGGCGAGGCAGCTCATCTAATCAATCGGATGTGGCGCGTGTCCCGCTGCAGGTTTGGATCACGCCGCAGGTCTAATGTGAGGGACTGCAGTCCAGTTCCTTGATCCTGCCGGCGGCGTCAAACGCCAAAAGTGCACTCATGACGCCAGCACTGGTGATGTACGAGATAACGGTCCCGTCGTTCTGCCAGGGATTGAGATCATCCAACGTGCCCGCCGGATATTTCCGGAGGCGATCGACCCAATAGGCACGAAGTGCCTCCCGGCCGGTAATGGTTTGGACGCCAGCGCAGCCGCAGTGCACAACGGCATCTTCGGCATAGAGCTCCAGGATGGCCTCGATATCGCCCGCGCGATAGGCATCAAGCCAGTCGACCGCGACGGCCATGGGATCAAAGGACATATTTTTCACTCGCATACCGTCCAAATCTGCTTCAGGCTCTGGAACTGCCAAGCCTTTTTTGATTTTAATATCCCACCCGGGCACGGCCATATGGCGAACGACATAGCGGACCGGGCCGAGGGCCAAAGTCGATGTTGGACGCGTCCGCCAGGCAGGGGATACTCAAGCCCATCCGGCTTGTGATCGTCGATCCACAGCCGATCGTTTTGCAGGGACTGAGGTCGGTCCTCGGGACGCAGCCGGACTTCGACGTTGTCGCATCGTCCAGCGATCGGACAAGCTGCCTCGAAGCAATTCGGAAGCTGACACCTGACGTCGCGATTCTCGCCGACAAGGTGCCAGATCTGACGGTCTCCGAGATCCTCGCGATTGTGAAAGCTGAGAAGCTCTCCACGCGCCTGGTGTTCTTCACCGAGTCCGACACCAACCACGATCTGACTTCCGCCATCGCAGCCGGCGCCTGCAGCGCAATTTCGAAGTATGCCTCTCCCGCCACGATGCTGCGATCGCTGCGGCTGATGACGAAGAGCGGTGTGGCACTGGAGAAGTCCGATCTCTCGGCAGCCGGCAAGGAGGCGGACGGCGACGGCAAAGTCGAAAAGATGCTGGAGCTGTTGACGCAACGGGAACGTCAAATTGCACGACTCGTGTCGGAAGGAATGTCGAACAAGGAGATCGCGCGTCAGCTCAACGTTTCCGACGGGACGGTCAAAGTCCACCTGTACAATATTTTCCAGAAGCTTGAGATCACTAACAGAACTGTGCTCGCGACCATCGCATTGCTGCAACGCCCCTCCGGCCTGGCTGCGCTCTCCCTGGCCTTTCTGGCGTTGGCGATTGCGGACGAACTCAAGGCGTCGGAAGCGAATGGCATCTTTCCGGATGAGAACGGCGTCGGCCACGCGGACGAGCACGCCGCGTACGAGCCCTGGAAAAAAGGGATTCTCCGGCACCTCATCGCCTGGGAATCCGGCGAGACGCCCACGCTCGCCCAGAGAGACTTGTTCGCCAAGGCCACCCAAATCACCAACCCGGCGGCGGCCATGGAAGCGCTGCGCACGGCCGAGCAATCCGGAGGCTCGAAACCGTGGACGCACTTCGCTCCTGTTGGATCGAGCGCGCCCGATCTTCCCGTGCCCTTACTGCGAGGAGCAAGCGACATACAGGTCGGAGTTGACCCGGCCCCGGAACATCAATTCCCGCGGCTTCTTTCCAATGCGATGTCGATGCACGGAGGGTATGGCAACTTCGCTATTCTCACCGGTGCGTTGATCTACGCACTACAAGACTCCGATCTTGCCGTGCAGGCGCATGAGCTCCGTCAAGCGTCGATCGACAGCATCCTGGCCGTCACTGAAGAGAACGCGACCACAAAACTGGCCGCGATCACTCATGCCGCCGCCAATCATGACGACAATTCAGCCCCGGGTTTCCTCTCGCACGATGTCCGCCTGTCCTCCGCCGTTACGACCAGTGGAAACGGCAACGTCGCTGAAGGCGCTCTGGGCCAAAAGGGCCCGGGCGATGCGGGTGACAACCTCCATAAACCTGATGGCGCGGACCTTGGTCACGATGCCAGTATCGGCGTAGGCGGCAACGTTGAAAACGTTGTTTATCGCTTCCCGATCGATTCCGAGTCTAACAATTCCAAGTCGACCTCTTCCGACACCGTGTTCGATTTCGCATCTGGGCCGGGCAGGATCAATCTTGCGACTTTCGGAGCGCTTGCTTGGCTGCATATGACGGCGGCAAGCAAGTCCATACCGCCACATACACTCGCCTGGGTTTACGACTCCGCAAGCAACGAAACGATAGTCTATGTGAATGCGACCGACCGTATCCTTGATATCGGCGATCGCGGCTTGCTGGAAATCCATCTGGAGGGAATTGTAGCCGTTGCGGAGGCGGATGTCGTCTCCGAGCCAGATGGCGTGGCTGTTGCGACCACCTTGGAGCAGCTCGAAGCCGCGCTGGTACAGGCGGTGGCACCCGATGAGACTGTTCTGACGAAGGACAATGTCCAAACCAGTATCGAGGGGAGCGAGAGCTCGCTCGGGACGGCCGGAGCGTGGGCCCTTCTGGCCAACAACGGCTCGGGTTTCCATTTCGGGCAGACCCGGACCGGATTGGGAACGCCGACGAAGTTCGGAAGCTCCAACGGCCCGTCGGCGGATGCAACGGAAGAAAGCGATGCTGCATCTGCCGCGTCGGCTCACGCATCGCCAGTCCAACTTGCTCATAGCGCGACGGCGCCGGCAGTCGCAAATGTCACATCGACCAGTGGTCCGATCAATGCGGGCACCGGCGTTTCCTCGACTGGGCCTAACGAGATCGGCCAACCGAGCGTCGTAACGGCCGACAACGCGGGGCACGGCAACTCGCAGCACGCTTCGGAGCCGGGATCTGCAAAGGATGCAGCTACCGAATCGACTGGAGCCGGCTCCAAACCGGGCAATGACGACGGCAATGGCGCCCAGCATCACGCCTCGGCTTCGGAGGCTGCACCAGGGGCCGCGACGGGAGAACCAGCGGGCGCGGAACACGGCAAATCGGGGCACCCAACCACTGGAAGCGCGCCGGCCGCAGCCGAGATCAATCCGGGCACAACGGGTGCCAGCCCAGGAAACGGCAACGCGCAGCACGCTTCGGAGCCTGGGCCTGCAAAGGCGGCATCCACGGAACCCACTGAAGATGGGGCCAAAGCGGGCAACGCCGCCGACCGTGGTGCCGAGCACCACGCTTCGGCTTCTGACGCTGCGCAAGCACCAGCGAAGACGGCAGAACCAGCGGGCGCGAAACACGGCGAATCCGGGCACTCAACCGCCGCAAACGCACCGGACGCAGCCGAGATCGATCCAGGCGTCGCAACGGCCGCCAGCGCGGGCCACGACAACTCGCAGCACGCATCGGAGCCAGGGTCTGCAAAGGCGGCAGCTACCGAATCGACTGAAGCTGGCTCCAAACAGGGCAATGATGGCGGCCATGGCGACGATCATCATCGCGCTTCGGCTTCTGACGCCGCGCAAGCACCAGCGACGACGGCAGAAGCAGGCAGCGCGGAACACGGCAAATCCGGGCACTCTGCCGCTGCAAGCCCGCCGGACGGAGCAGAGATCGATCCGGGCGCCGCAACGGCCGCCAGCGCAGGCCACGGCAACTCGCAGCACGCTTCAGAGCCAGGGTCTGCAAAAGTGGCATCCACCGAGTCGACTGAAGCTGACTCCAAGCCGGGCAACGGCCCGCGCGATGGCGGCGAGCATCACGCTTCGGCTTCGCAGGCTGCGGGGACCGTGAAGACGGCAGAACCAGCCACCGTGGACCACGGCAGCTCCCAGCACGCTGCGCAATCTGCAGCGATCGCATCAGACGACGCACACCCGGCCAAGGCTGCGTTCGAAACCGGCGGCGCAGACCAAGGACCGGTGTTCCGGTTCGATAGCGGACCAACTCCTTCTCCTCTCGTCGCGATAGTTGAGGTTAAAGAGTTCAATCATCCGCTCGATGCGCACGTTCCGCCTGGTCAGGAAGAGAGCCTCGGGTTCAACGGCAAGATCGTCCCTCATGCACTGAACGGACACGCGGACGACCACGGCAATAACGGGCCGCATCAAGCCATTGTACCTGCGCATCATGATTTGCTGATTTGAACTGTGACCGCGACGGGGGCGATGCTCTCGCTCGCCCGGCCATATCCCTCGGCAACCATCATCGCTGGACCGCTGGTTGGAACTCCCCATCAAAGG
Organism: Bradyrhizobium sp. Ken51; assembly: GCF_055807435.1. Classification (NCBI taxonomy): domain Bacteria; kingdom Pseudomonadati; phylum Pseudomonadota; class Alphaproteobacteria; order Hyphomicrobiales; family Nitrobacteraceae; genus Bradyrhizobium; species Bradyrhizobium sp. Ken51. The sequence goes on from NZ_JBVVPB010000008.1 coordinate 12,174, forward strand.
CGCGTTGGCAGATGTGGAGTCGCTAGGAACGATCGAAGCAAAGCCGGATTGGGCCCTAAACTTTTTGGAAAGGGCCTCTCATGCGTCCAATCGCGTTCAGCTCCTGCGTAGCAGTCGTGCTATCCATTTCGTCCGCGGTTCATGCGCAATCCGCAACAGAGGATATCAAGTCCAAGGCCCAACGGCTTGTCGCGCCTCTTGTCGAAAATCGCGACAGTCGGCTCCACTCGGTCGCAACGTTCGACCATCAGGTGACCGGGGTCACGGTCGCCCCGGACGGCCGCATATTCGTGAACTTCCCGCGCTGGACGGAGGATACGCCGGTTTCGGTGGCCGAACTCATGCCAGACGGGTCGACCAAGCCATATCCCAATGAGGAATGGAACGGCTGGCGCAATGCGCGAATGTCCGAGGTGTCGCCCAATGATCACTTCGTTTGCGTTCAAAGCGTTGTTGCGGACCGGCGCGGATCGCTTTGGGTCGTCGATCCCGCGGCTCCCAATGCCGAGAAGACCGTGAAGGGTGGACCCAAGATCGTCGAGGTCGATCTGAAATCGAACAACGTGAAGCGGATCTTTCCGATCGGGCCGGACGTCGCTGGTCCGGCCAGCTACCTCAACGACATCCGTATCGCCCCCGACGGAAAGTTCGCCTATCTGACCGATTCCGGTTCGCCCGGCGGCCTGGTTGTTCTCAACATCGAATCCGGGCAGGCTTGGCGTGTGCTGAGCGACGATCCTTCGACCCAATTCGATCCGAGCGTCACCGTAGTGACAGATGGCCAGCCCTTGCGGCGGCCGGACGGACGGCAGCCCTTGTTCAATGCCGATAGTCTGGCGCTGTCGAAGGACGGCAACACCCTCTACTGGCAGGCCCTGACCGGGAAGACTCTCTACCGGATCGCCACGTCCAGTATCCAGAGTGCGGACGCGGCGGCTCGCGCTCGCCCGGAAACAGTGGCAACGACGGAGCCCGTCGATGGGCTCTGGACCGGCGAACATGACGAAATCTATCTGAGCTCGATCGCCAACAACGCCGTCAAGGTTCTCAACCCCAGCGACGGTACCGTGCGACAGCTGTTGACGGATTCGCGCCTGCGCTGGGCGGACACCTTCTCGCAAGGTCCTGATGGCGCAATCTATGTCACCGCGTCGCATATCCAGGATTCGCCCTGGTTCCACATGGCTTGGACGGACAAGAACTTCACGCTGTTCAAATTCATGCCCGGCGACGCGAACACCGTCGGGTCAAGTCGCGAGCCGAACCGGCAGTAAACGTACGACTCTGGAGGCGGCTCAGGACGAGGAGGACAGATGGCCCATTGGGTTGAGCCTATAGCCGGCACGCTGCTGATGGCACTGGTCCTTGCCGACGTATTCCTCACGGTTCTCTACGCACGCGCCGGCACCGGAATCATCAGCGACCGCCTGGCCAGACTGGTCTGGCTTGCACTGCGCCGGCTTTCCTCGGCCGGCAATGGCAACCATCTGCTTTCATTCTGCGGCCCGTTGATCGTGGTCGCCTTGCTGCTGACCTGGTCTATTCTGCTCGCGCTCGGGGCTGCACTGATTGTGCACCCTCAGCTCGGGACCAGCATCACCAGCAGCAACCAGGAGACTCCAACCGACTTCGTGACCGCGCTTTACGTCGCGGGAAGCAGCCTCTCTATCGTAGGCGGCAGCAATTTTGGTCCGCAAAGCGCCGGAGCGAAACTGTTGTTTCTTCTGAATTCAGTGATCGGGACGTCAGTCATATCGCTCACCATCACTTACCTGATGCAGATCTACGGCGCGCTCAGGAGCAGGAACTCGCTTTGCCTCAAGATTCACGCACTTTGCGGTGAGACCGGCGATGCCGCGGACCTGCTCGCGCATCTGTTCGCGAACAACCAGCTGAGTGCGGGTTACAACAACCTGTCGGAGTTGGCCGCAGAGGTCACCGACGCCAAAGAAGCTCACCACTTTTATCCCGTCCTGTTCTACTTCCGCTTCCCTGAACCGTTCTACTCCGTCTCCCGGTCGTCGCTCATCGTCCTCGATGCCGTCTCGCTGATCAGAAGTGCATTGCCGAAGGACGCCGATTGGCTCAAGCAATCCGGCGCAGTCACCCAGCTATGGTCCTCCGCGCTGCTACTCCTTTCGACCCTCAACAACATTTTCCTGCACGAGAAAGCATCGGCTGAAGCCGACGAGGGAGATCGGCAAGTCTGGCGGGTCCGGTTCGACAATGCACGACGGCGGCTGCGGCAAGCTGGCATCAGTGTCACCGACGATCTTCCGCATTCGTGCGAATCCTACATGGAACACCGAAGAAGGTGGGACTCTCTCGTTTGTGTGCTTGGCAATTCCATGGCTTACCAGCCCTCGGACATCGATCCGGCGATACAAAGGGCGTAAACCCCTGCCGGACTTCTCGCCGAGCGCGCCTGGCCTGGTCTCGCGTCTCAGAAACGCGACGCCTTCGGCGGATCAGCATCATTGGGCGGAATTGTTTCAGGGTTGCAGCCGTGAGAGCAGACGTTGCCGATCCTGGTCGCGACGTCGCTGCTCCATCCGCATCCGTTCGAGTTCGCCTTCCGCTTTGGCTGTGTCCTCGTTCTGGCGCTTCATTTCAATGATGAGCGCCTCCTGCTCTGCGAGCCGCCGTTCTCCTTCGACGACGTCGCGCTCGATCTGCCTCAGCTCATCGTATATCGCCGTCGTGTACATCGTCGTCCTCGCGCGGCCGTGCTGCCAAGCACGCCGCAAAGTAGCTTTCGCCTCTTGCAGAGCCTTATCCGGGCCGCCTGGTGCGGCCACGACCGCGGCACGAGGCGCATGACTTTCAACTCAACCAGCTTCGCGAACGTTCCGGCTGATGCCATTTTTTCCCAGGCTTCATTGGTCGTACGAGCGGCCATGTTGTTACCCGATCATTTTGGTGGAAGCGGCTCGCTGAACTGCCTGAAACGGTCCTCGTCAACGAGCGCACCCGTTGGCGGCGACAGTGCACTCGGCTCATTGCTGCGCTTCAGCCAAGTTGCAAACAAGCGGTCGGCACAATATCGTTGGTCGTCTGCCCCCATGTCTTCCGCCCCGATGTCTGACGTCCAATCTCCCCAGGAGCCAACACGATGAATGTGGTCTCAGTGCCCGGCGGGATTCATCGCCCTCCAGGGAAGGTCGATATCCCGTCCGCCTGGCAGGGCGCTGAGATGAAAGCCAATCCTGATCGATGGTTGATATCGCTTGCGGCCGGCGAGATCGCGGAACTCGAGGGCGCGGCTGAAACATATCTCGGCAGAAACAAAAAAATCGCCGAGATCACGAAGGAAAGCTTTCCGCTTCCCAATCTCGGTGCGCACCTGGAAGATCTCAAGACAAAGCTCCTGGTCGGCTTGGGCTTCGAGGTCATACGCGGCCTCCCGGTGGCAAAATATAACCAGGAGTTCGCCGCTACGATCTTTTGCGGAGTGGGCGCGCATCTCGGATCGGCGCGGTCTCAGAATGCAGCGGGTCACATTCTCGGTCACGTCCGTGACACCGGCGCGGATGCGAAGGATCCGAACACCCGAATTTATCAAACTTCGGAACGGCAAACATTCCACACGGATTCGTCCGACGTGGTTGGATTGTTATGCATTCGCGAGGCGATGGAGGGAGGGGATTCCCTCCTTGTCAGTACGACGACAATCTACAACGAGATGTTTGACAGACGTCCCGACCTTGCCGCTCTCTTGTTTGATCCGATCGCGACAGATCGGCGAGGCGAGGTGCCGGAGAACGAAAAGCCATATCTTGAAATCCCGGTGCTGAATTGGCATGCGGGGTTCCTGACCGGGTTCTATCAGCGCCAGTATATCGATAGTGCGCAGCGCTTTCCCGATGCGCCGAGACTGACGCCGGCTCGCGTCGAGGCGCTCAATCTCTTTGACGCGCTCGCAAATGATCCCGCGCTGCATTTCGGCATGCGGCTTCAGCCGGGCGACATGCAGTTCGTCTACAATCATGCCTTGCTGCATGACCGGACTGGATTCCGCGATTGGTCCGATGCAGGCCAGAAGCGTCATCTATTGCGCCTTTGGCTCAGCATGGAAGGCGATCGGCCGCTGCCCGATTGTTTCAAGCAGCGCTATGGTTCGATCGAGGTTGGCAACCGTGGTGGCATCATCACCAAAGGTACCAGTTTGAACGTTCCGTTGGATTGACGTTCCGATGGTTTGAACCGGAAGCCCGGACCCAACCTGGCCTCGCAAGCTCAAACCGCAGGAGCAGGCCGGACAATCCCTTCGACAGCGCCAGGCTGAAACTCTCAACGTGGATCGACGTGACCAGGGCGAGTACCCACAAATGCTGCATCTCGGCGTAAAGCGGACATACGCATGACCCGAGCTACTTGAATGCCGCGGTCTCCGCCTGGGCGGGCGTACTTGGCCGCACGAATAAAATGGTGGAGTTCACTGGAATTTCCGCGTTCTCGCGGGTGCCCTGGCCGATGAGAATGAGGCCTGCTCCACCATTCGCCACCGTCAGGATCACCGGTTCACCCGCCCAGGTCCTGATCGGCTCCATTCCGATGATGAGAAACTCACCAATTGGCTGGTCCAAGTACTGAAGTCTCAGCTGCGGACCGATTTCTGCGGGCGCAAGTCCGAAACCCAGCCGTTGCGCGCGCGCATAGATTTCGGTCAACGACGCTGTCTCGCCCTCGAAGCCGAGCTCAGCGGCCGAGACAGGGACGAGCTCCACGTCCGTTTTCTTGCCACTCAGAGTAAAAGCCGGCCGCGCAAGGACTTCAGCAGCGGCGCTTCCGACGTCGCAGCCCATTGCACTCATCGCCTTGCGAAGGGAGCGCATGTCCCTGAACGTCCCTATCGCAATCGTCTTCCACAGCCGAACATCGGCGGCCGAACTGACGGGAGTCTGCGATCTCGGCACCGGAGGAGCGGTCTTGAGGTCCAGGTGATTCCGCAGAACGTCGTGCGCAGTGCATTGGGCTTTGGCCTCGCTTGCGAAAGCGAGGATAAGCGCGCTACAGAGCAGCAGGGTAATAACGCCGCTGTCCCGTTCTGTCGAACGACTCGGCCTCGTGATGTTTCGGTGCGAGGCGATGTAGTCGATCTCGCCGCGCGTCGTGCCGATGTCCATGAGCTCCCTGTCGCTGAGGCCGCACAGGGTCGCTCGTGCACTCCGGCGTCTGCGGCGCTCCCGCCATGCGCTCAAGAATTGCCGGACGAGGCTAACAACGCGCTGCGTTGATCCGAAGGGCCGCCGCATCCACGCGGCGCCATAGATCGCGCTCATCGCAATCTCCTTTGGCTTGCTTCTCACCGAGGGCTAAGGTGCCAATGCTCGGTCCGGTACGCTTGACGAGGGGCTTACATTTTTCTTACCGGCGGCTTATTCTTTGCGTTCCAGCCGGTGCGAGGGCGTTTCCGTGCGGCTGACGTCGGCCGATCCCGCGACACTGGGGCAAGGCACACTTGATATTCGGCTTACATTTTCCGTTTCGAAGGCCTATCTTCGCTGGACAATCGCTGCGGCGCTCTCGGAAGTAGAGGGCAAGCCTGGGGAATGGTGCCATGCGCTATTTCTTCGAGGACTGTGTGCTGGATACCGACCGGCGCGAGTTGCGGCGCGGGCCCGATGCCGTGCCTACGACGCCACAGGTACTTGATCTGCTCGGCTATTTGATCCGCAGCAGGGATCGCGTCGTCAGCAAGGATGATCTGATAAACGCAATTTGGGATGGTCGGATCGTGTCTGATGCGGCGCTGACGACCCGATTGAATGCGGTCCGACGCGCGATCGGCGACTCCGGCGCGCAACAACGTCTTATCAAGACATTTCCACGAAAGGGCTTTCGTTTCGTGGGCGCTGTCCACGATGACGAGCGATGTCTTGAAACAGCGGTGATCTCAGACGCCCTCGCAGAACCGTCGAATCTTGCGCGCGCAGCCGCGGAGTCAGCGGTTTTGGTCCCGGAGTTCTCCGAAAAAGTAGCTTGCAAACGACGATCCAAAAACTGGATGCGTCACATCAGAGGTCCTCTGAAGTTCGTCGGCGGGACGCTGGCGTCCGTTGCTGCCATCGGTGCAATTGCCGGCGGCCTTCTCGGTTATTGGAATGTCTGGAAGACGCTCCGTACTGACGCAGTTCGGGAAGCTCGAGAGCTTCAAGGACAACCGATAGTCGGGCCGGAGATCGCGCATCGGCTCTCTCTCATCGTATTGCCCTTCGCTAACCTCAACAACGATCCAGAGCAGGATCCCCTTGCCGATGCCATCACGACAGGTTTGACGACCGATCTTGCGCGAGCGCCCGCCACTTTCGTCATCGGACGCGAGGCCGCCCTTAACTACAAGAATAAGTCGATTGATCTGAAGCAGCTTGGAGGAGATCTCGGCGCCCGCTGGGCCGTGCGCGGCGCGGTGAGGCGCAACGGAGATCAGGTGCGGATCAGCGTATCGCTGACCGATCTTCAGACCGCGCGCGACATATGGTCCGACCGGTTCGACGGCGATCGGACAGATCTGGCCATTGTGCAGAAGAATATCACGGTGCGGCTCCTCTGTGTTGCGCACCTGCAGCTCCGTCAATACGAAGAAGCCATCGAACCGTGTAGCCGATCGTTAAATATCGGCGCGGGCCTTCAGGCTTACACAAGCTGATCTCGGCTTACGGCCGACGAGACAAATGGGAAATCATCGTGACGGTGCCGGCTGCACCCCTTACGCGAGACACGATGATCCTGAAAGTATCCGCCGAGGAATCCCGTCAGCAAGGTAACGGATGCTGACAAGAGGATGTTCCGGACAACGTCTCGTCGGCCGTTCTGCCATGCAGCGATGTCCGCTGTCGCGCCATTGTTGGCGAAGAAGCGGACATCATGCGCGCAGGAGCCGAGCACTCCGATCAAACTAGGACGCGGCCTCAGCCGCGCTTACTCCTCGTCTTCGTCTTCGTCGTCCTCGTCTTCGTCGAGCTCTTCCAGTCGATCGAGCACTGCGAGCGGCAGCGTCTCGCGAAACAGATCGCCTTCCGCGCCCATCCAAAGACAGATCACGTCGTCGCCCTTTACGTCAGCGACGGTGAGCGGCTGGCCGCCGGATTTCAGCATGACGATATCGCCGGCTTTTAGTTCCATGGATGGTCCTTTCGAGTTGAATGACGGGAGAAGCTAGCAAAACGGCATGCCATGCCGATCACGGGCTACTCGGTCAGTGGATGTGTTGTGGTAGCGCGCATGCGCCGGCCGGGCTGCTGAAACGTCGATCAGAGAGCTTTAGGCCGGAGCGATCCCATCACGAGAGGCAATGGCGCCTGTTCGATGGATGGCGCAAAGGCTCTTCCGTCCCGTGCGTCGCGACGATGACACCATGCGCCTGTTTTGCCCGACGGAGCAACCGATTTCGTCAGATCCCCAGTTTGCGTTTGCCGCAAGTCTTTGATTTTGCTGCGGCCGTCTACTGTGCATGGGGTTGTTTTCGATGTTTTTGTTTGCGCATCCTGATTGCGGTCAGCCCGGCACCAGTTCTGTCAGCGAGCGGATGATGCGGTCGGGCTTGACGATCGAGCCTTCGGGCAGGCCGTCGCCATGCACGTCGATCCAGATCGAGTAGATGCCGAGACGCTGCGGAGTCACGACTTCCCATTCCAGATTGTCGCCGATCATCCAGGTATCCTCGGCGGTGACGCCGAGCGCGTCCATCGCATGCAGATAGGCGCGCTCCTCGGGCTTGCCGAAACCGTGCTCGCCCTCGATCTGGATGTGGTGGAAGCGGTGCGCCAGCTCGAAGCGCTCGACCTTGGCGCGCTGGGTGTCGGCGGCGCCGTTGGTCACCAGCGCGAGCTTGATGCCGAGCGCCTTGAGCCTGTCGATGGCGTCATGCGCGCCCGGGAAGACGAACATCTCCTCCTCGCGATAGCTTGTGAAGCGGTCGGCGAGGCGAATGGCGAGATCGTCTGATAGTGTGCGATGACCGGCGGCCGCGAGCGCGGCGAAGCCACCCTTGACGGTGAGGTGCCGGGCCTCGGCGAGCTTGAGCCGCCACGAAGCGTTCGCATTGGCCCAGAAATTTTTCGCAAAGGCCAGGACGGTGCTGGCGACCAGGTGTGGCGGCAGCGGCGCGAGCTCCTCGGCGAACTCCGCCGTGATCGTGTTCCAGGCGATCTCGGGCCGGCCATAGGCCGACAGGATGGTGTCGTCCATGTCGATCAGCATGGCGCGCGGCAGCGGCCTCATTGCGGGGGTCATCGTCGTCATGGCCACTTCACCTCCGGCGGCAGCGACGACAGGATCGAATCCACATTGCCGCCGGTCTTGAGACCGAAGATGGTGCCGCGGTCGTAGAGCAGGTTGAACTCGACATAGCGGCCGCGCCGGATCAATTGCTCTTCGCGATCCTCCGCGGTCCAGCTTGTCGCGAAATTGCGCCGCACGATGTCGGGGTAGATCTTCAGGAAGGCGCGGCCCACGTCCCGGGTGAAGGCGAGGTCGGCGTCCCAGTCGCCGCTATCGTGCCAGTCGTAGAAGATGCCGCCGATGCCGCGCGCCTCTTTGCGATGCGGCAGGTGGAAATACTCGTCGCACCACTTCTTGTACTTGTCGTAATCGGCGATGCCGTTCGGTTGCGTGCAGGCCTGTTTCATTGCGGCGTGGAAGGCGATGCTGTCGGCATCGTCCTGCGTGCGGCGGCGGTCGAGCACCGGCGTGAGATCGGCGCCGCCGCCGAACCAGGCTTTTGTGGTGACGACGAAGCGCGTGTTCATGTGCACCGCCGGCACGTGCGGATTGCGCAGATGCGCGATCAGCGAGATGCCGGAGGCCCAGAACTTCGGGTCCTCCGCCGCACCGGGAATCTGCGCGCGAAACTCGGGCGCGAATTCGCCGTGCACGGTGGAGCAATGCACGCCGACCTTCTCAAACAGGCGGCCTGACATCATCGACATCACGCCGCCGCCGCCGGCCGCGCCGGTATGATCGGTGCGCTGCCACGGCGTGCGTTTGAAGCGGCCCGGCTCGCCCGAATAAAGGCCTGGCGGGGCATCGTCCTCCAGCCGCTCCAAGCTCGCGCAGATGTCGTCGCGCAGCGCTTCGAACCAGGCGCGTGCGCGCGTCTTGCGGTCTTCGATCGTAGAAACGTCCATCTGCAAATCCCAACGAACCGGCTCGTAGGGTGGGCAAAGGCGCACTTGCGCCGTGCCCACCATCTGTCACCGTTTATCTTGAATGGTGGGCACGCTGCGCTTTGCCCACCCTACCAATTCTAGCCTTGCGGACCGTAATAGGTGCAGCTCTCGTTGCAACTGTCGCGGTGGATGCTGACGCGGGTGAGCTTGCCGATAGGGGACAGCTGCTCCCAGACGAAGCGCGAGAGGTTTTCCAGCGTCGGTGTGCCCAGCGCCTCGATCTTGTTGAGGTACTTGTGGTCCAGAATCATGCGCACGTCCTCGATGGCGCGCTGGACTAGGCCGAGATCGACCACCATGCCGGTTTTGGGATCGGGCGTGCCGCGCAGCGTCACCTCGGCGCGGAAGGAGTGGCCGTGGATCTCTTCGCTGGCCGCGCCGAACGTCGTTCCCGACAATGAGTGCGCCGCCTCGAAGCGAAACGATTTCGTCAATTCCCACATCTGTTCGAAAACCAATCCTATCTGATACCGAGCGATTTATGCGTCTGCACGCTGAGCCGCCATTGCGGATGATTGAGGCAATAGTCGATGGCGCCCGCGGTGTTTTGGGCGACCTCGGGCCCGTCCATCGGCTGCAGCGAGAAGCGCTCGAAGGCGAGATCCGCGAAGGCCTCCGGCATGGCGAGCGGCTGCGGATAGACCAGCTTCAGCTCGTGGCCACGCCGGACCACCAGATCGCTGCCGCCCTTCGGGCTGACGCAGATCCAGTCGAGCCCCTCGGGCGGGGCGATGGTGCCGTTGGTCTCGACCCCGATCTCGAAGCCGCGTGCATGGAGCGCGTCGACCAGCGCGGTATCGACCTGGAGCAGCGGCTCGCCGCCGGTGAGCACCACGTAACGGTTGTCGGTGGAGGCCGTCCATTGCGCCGCGATTGTGCCGGCGAGTTCCGCGGCCGAAGCATAGCGCCCGCCGAGCGTGCCGTCGATGCCGACGAAATCGGTGTCGCAGAATTTGCAGGTGGCCTCGCTGCGGTCCACCTCGCGCCCGCTCCAGAGGTTGCAGCCGGCAAAACGGCAAAATACGGACGCGCGCCCGGCATGGGCGCCTTCGCCTTGCAGTGTCAGGAAGATTTCCTTGACCGCGTAACTCAACCGTCTCTCCTCAACATTATCAAACTTGCGGGTTCCGGAGCTGCCGCAGCGCTTCGCCTGCGGCCATCGCCGCGGTCATGGCGACATTGAGCGACCGCAGCCCCGGAGCGATCGGGATCACCAGCCGCGCGTCCGCGGCGTCGACCACCGCCTCGGTGACGCCGGCGCTCTCGCGCCCGAATAGCAGGATGTCCGCCGTCTGGTAACGGAAATCGCGGTAATCGGTCGCGCCTTTGGTGGTGAACAGCAGCAGGCGGGCGCCCTGCGCCGCGCGCCATTGCTCGAATTTCGCCCAGGAGTCGTGCCTGACGATGCTGACCTGATCGAGGTAATCCATTCCCGCCCGGCGGAAATGCCGGTCGGAGACGGGGAATCCCGCCGGTTCGATGATATGGGCGGCCACGCCCAGGCAAGCGCAGAGCCTGAGAATCGTGCCGGTGTTCTGGGGGATGTCGGGTTGGAAAAGCGCTATCTGCATGGGCTGTGCCGGGTTCGGTGCGGGCCGGAAATGTCTCAATAAAACATCGCTGGCCGCGGAATTCGTGCATTGCACGCTCCCGCGCCGATAGCGGGCTTGCGCTCGCCCGGCAAGGGTGCCAATAGAACGATTCTGGACTGCTGTTTTCGCCTTGTTTTGGTGGGGGCACGTGAAGTTCTGCCGCCGCGGGGGGCCGCGGGCGCCGGCAGACTGTTCTGGGGACCTTGGGGGCTCCTGGAGCGGTTCCGCCGGCTGCATAAGAAGAAAGGGTTGGAATCGTGACGACAGCGTCTTCGGCGGACCATCCGACACGCCGTGATTTCTTATTCGTTGCAACGGGGGCAGCTGCAGCAGTAGGGGGCGCAGCTGCGCTCTGGCCCTTTATCTCCCAAATGAATCCTGATGCGTCGACCATCGCCGCCGGTGCGCCGATCGAGGTCGATCTCAGCCCGGTCGCCGAGGGGCAGGACATCAAGGTGTTCTGGCGCGGCAAGCCGATCTACATCAGCCACCGCACCAAGAAGCAGATCGACGAGGCGCGCGCCGTCAACGTGGCGAGCCTGCCCGATCCGCAGTCCGACGAGGCCCGGGTCAAGTCCGGCCATGAGCAGTGGCTGGTCGTGATCGGCATCTGCACCCATCTCGGCTGCATCCCGATCGCCCATGAAGGCAATTACGACGGGTTCTTCTGCCCCTGCCATGGTTCGCAGTACGATTCGTCCGGCCGCATCCGCCAGGGGCCCGCGCCCGCGAACCTGCCGGTGCCGCCGTACCAGTTCGTTTCCGACACCAAAATTCAGATCGGCTGAGCTTCGGGCCTCGTCCGAAGCTTCGCGCCGTCTCGTCGTATTATTTCCTCAGGATCGCATCATGAGCGGACCATCCGACTACCAGCCGAGCAATCCGGCCCTGCAATGGATCGAGCGACGTCTGCCGATCCTCGGCCTCATGCACTCCTCCTTCGTGGTCTATCCGACCCCGCGCAACCTGAACTATTGGTGGACCTTCGGCGCCATCCTCTCCTTCATGCTGGGGATCCAGATCCTGACCGGCGTGATCCTGGCGATGCACTACACGCCGCATGCCGACCTCGCCTTCAAGTCCGTCGAGCTTCTGGTTCGTGACGTCAATTACGGCTGGCTGCTGCGCAACATGCATGCCGTCGGCGCCTCGATGTTCTTCGTCGCCGTCTACGTCCACATGCTGCGCGGCCTCTATTACGGCTCCTACAAGGAGCCGCGCGAAGTGCTGTGGATCCTCGGCGTCATCATCTACCTCCTGATGATGGCGACCGGCTTCATGGGCTACGTGCTGCCATGGGGACAGATGAGCTTCTGGGGCGCCACCGTCATCACCAATCTGTTCTCCGCCATCCCCTATGTCGGCGAGAGCATCGTGACGCTCTTATGGGGCGGCTATTCGGTCGGCAATCCGACGCTGAACCGCTTCTTCTCGCTGCACTATCTCTTGCCGTTCCTGATCGCGGGCGTCGTCGTGCTCCACGTCTGGGCGCTGCATGTCTCCGGCCAGAACAACCCTGATGGCGTCGAGCCCAAGACGGAAAAGGATACGGTTCCGTTCACGCCGCATGCGACCATCAAGGACATGTTCGGCGTCTCCTGCTTCATGCTGCTCTACGCCTGGTTCATCTTCTACATGCCGAACTACCTCGGCGACGCCGACAATTACATTCCGGCGAACCCGGGCGTGACGCCGCCGCACATCGTGCCGGAATGGTATTACCTGCCGTTCTACGCAATCCTGCGTTCGATCCCGAACAAGCTCGCGGGCGTGATCGGGATGTTCTCGGCGATCATCATCCTGTGCTTCCTGCCCTGGCTCGATGCCGCCAGGACGAAATCGTCGAAGTACCGTCCGCTGGCCAAGCAATTCTTCTGGATCTTCGTCGCGGTCTGCATCCTGCTCGGCTATCTCGGCGCGCAGCCGCCGGAAGGCATCTATGTGATCGCCGGCCGGGTCCTGACGTTCTGCTACTTCGCCTACTTCCTGATCGTGCTGCCGCTGCTCTCGCGCATCGAGAAGCCGCGGCCGGTGCCGAACTCGATCTCGGATGCCGTCCTGGCCAAAACCGGGAGCAGGTCGACGCCGATGGTGTCGAGCGCGATCGTGCTTGCGCTGGCGGGCGCGTTGTTTGCGGGCTCCGCCGACAGCGCGCGTGCCTCCGAAGGCAGCGACAAGCCGCCGGGCAACAAATGGTCGTTCGCCGGTCCGTTCGGCAAATACGACCGCGGCGCATTGCAGCGCGGCCTGAAGGTTTACAAGGAAGTCTGCGCCAACTGCCATGGCCTGTCCTACGTCGCCTTCCGCAATCTCGCGGAAGCCGGCGGTCCCGGCTATTCGGTCGCGCAGGCTGCAGCCTTCGCCTCCGACTACAAGGTCAAGGATGGTCCGAACGATGCGGGTGACATGTTCGAACGCGCGGGCCGGCCGGCGGATTATTTCCCCTCGCCATTCCCGAACGAGCAGGCCGCGCGTGCGGCGAATGGTGGCGCGGCGCCGCCGGATCTGTCGCTGATCACCAAGGCGCGTTCCTACGGTCGCGGCTTCCCGATGTTCATCGTCGACTTCTTCACCCAGTATCAGGAGCAGGGCCCGGACTACGTCTCGGCGTTGCTCCAGGGCTTTGAGGACAAGGCGCCCGAAGGCGTGACCCTCCCCGAGGGCTCCTACTACAACAAGTATTTCCCGGGCCACGCCATCAAGATGCCGAAGCCGCTCAGCGACGGCCAGGTCACCTATGACGACGGCTCGCCGACCACGATCGCGCAGTATTCCAAGGACGTCACCACGTTCCTGATGTGGACCGCCGAACCGCACATGGAAGCGCGCAAGCGCCTCGGTTTCCAGGTCTTCATCTTCCTGATCATCTTCGCCGGCCTGATGTACTTCACCAAAAAGAAGGTCTGGGCCGACTCGCACTGAGCGGCCCGAGGCGAGAATGAAAAGGCCCCCGCAAGGGGGCTTTTTTGTTGGGCACGAGAGTGTGTTGTCAGGCGCGATTGCCTATCGCCCGCTCAAACGCCAAAATGCCGCGAACCGCCCCAAAAACTCGTCGGAGGACACCATGGGAACCGCCATCACCTTCAAGCGCCCGGACGGCAAGGACGCATCGGGCTATCTCGCCAATGCCGCACGCGGCAACGCGCCTGGCGTGGTGGTCATCCAGGAATGGTGGGGCCTGTCGGACCAGATCAAGGGCCTGTGCGACCGCTTCGCGCTCGCCGGTTTCGATGCTCTGGCGCCCGATCTCTACAAGGGCAAGGTGGTGCCGTATCACGACACTGACGCGGCCGGCAAAGAGATGAACTCGCTCGATTTCATGGACGCCACCACGCAGACTGTGCGCGGCGCCACGCAATATCTGTCACGCAACGGCGCCAAGGTCGGCCTGACCGGCTTCTGCCTCGGTGGCGCCGTCACCATCATCGGCGCGGTGCATGTGCCGGAGCTCGCGGCCGGCGTGGTGTTCTACGGCATTCCGCCCGAGCAGGCAGCCAAGCCCGCCGACGTCAAGATCCCGCTCCAGGCCCATTTCGCCAACAAGGACGATTGGTGCACGCCTGAGCTGGTCAATGGCTTCGAAAAGGCCATGAAGGCCGCCGGCAAGTCGCTGGAGCTGTTCCGCTATGACGCCGAGCACGCCTTCGTCAACGAGCAACGCCAGGCCGTCCACGACCGTGAAGCCGCCGAGCTCGCCTGGGGCAGGGCGACGGAGTTTTTCCGGAAGCATCTCGGGTAGGCTGGTCGCCGACGGACCGCGATCAGCGCTACTGCCGCGCCACGATTGAAAATCAATCACCGCAATCATAGAGTGCAGTCACAGGGGTTTCCGCCTGCTGGAGAGCACGATGATTGTGGATGGCCGCTTGACCAAGATTGTGGTGCCGCGCAAAGCGCTGGAAGCGGCTCGGGATCCCGAGAAGGCCGATTATCTAACCTGCGCTGTGGTCGACTATGTCAGCCAAATTCAGCACGTCGGCGTCTACACGAGAGGTGAGCTCCCGGCCGTGGCCATACAGGCCTATCATGCCGACTACTATCTCGCTCAGGTCTGCAACGGCGGTCACAGCCAGTTCATCGGCAACACAGGGCTCGCGATGCTCCCAACGACGTCCGGCGATGCACTCGCTGGATTGCAGGCGATGGGAGCGAGCGCGCAACACCAGATCTTGCAGGAGATGATCGCCTGGGTAGAGGCACATCCCGACGAGGCTGCGCTGCAGACCGGATTCGAAAACCGCGCCGCGGCGCTCAGCGCGCTTGATAAGCGCTTCTATGCGGTAGAACGAGAGCAACCAATGATACCACTCGCGGCCCGATGGATCGCGAGCTGGCCCGAATTGCACGCCGTCGCGCAGGAGCAATATTCTTCTGAAATCGAGCGGCTTGCGCAGCTTAACCCGCATCTGTCCCACCGCCGGATCTGGCAAAGCGTTCGCCACATCAGCTTCCAGATGACTGACGACTTGCAGATCACGGTCGCGGCGGCCTGCGGGGCGGTGAGGCCTGACCCAGAGCTCAAGGTCATGGTGCTTCCAGGATTCGACACGGATGTGGAGGGGCAGCAATGCACGGCGTTCGGCGTAAGGACCAACAAGGGCTCGCGGCTATGCGTCTTTGACGAGGCGGGTGGACGACTTTATGAACTTGCGACGCCCCCTACGATAGTGGGCGCGCGGCTGTCGACTGTCGGGACTGACACGATCCAGAATTTCTTGAGAATTGCCGAGCAGAACTTTGCGGCCGAAGCGACCGACCTGCTGTTGCGGAAGTTGGGTCTGGATCCCGCCGCGGCGATCACGGCCCTGAGCGTGAACGACGATCGAGCCACTTGGTGTGCGGTCACAGGAGAGACCAGCGTTTTAGTCGAAACCTTTGGCGATCGCGCCCAGGTCATCGGATCTGACGGCGAGCTCGTGCTCACGGTCATGCGAGACGAAATCGAGCGTCATGCCGCAGACGCGGCCGTGGGGCGCGCCAGCCTGCAAGACCGGCGATAATCCTCGTTGCGATTTGCGCCATTTTGCCGGTCGAGCCTGCCCAGCGGCTCTTGACGCCGTTCCCGCGCCATGATGAGTATCCGCCAATGAGCACCGCCGTCCGCCCATCCCGTCTTTGGTGGCGCACCTCCTGAGAGGTGGCCGGTGCGATTTATTCTCCAAAAATCGTCTGAGGTCGCCCACGCAGTGCGGCGGCCTGATCGTTTGTCCTGTGTGGCGTTCCCTCGACAAGTTTCGTAAGAGGACCCCATGAACAGGACCGTCTTTGCCCTTCCGGCTCGAAGCGACTATGTGACCCGCGCGGGGCTCGCGATCACGCGCGTGGCGGAACAGTTTTCCGGCGGCGCCAACCGGCTCGACGATCTCGTCAGCCTGCTCGACCGTCGCCGCGGCGTGGTGCTGTCGTCGGGTACGACCGTGCCCGGCCGCTACGAAAGCTTTGACCTCGGCTTCTCCGATCCGCCGCTCAAGCTCGAGACCACTGGCGTCAATTTCAAGCTGGAAGCGCTGAACGCGCGCGGGGAGGTGCTGATCGCCTTCCTCGCCGACGTCTTGCGCGAGCCCTGCGTCGTGATCTCCGAGACAACGCCCACGCGCCTTGCCGGTCATATCATCCGCGGCGAAGCTCCGATCGACGAAGACCAGCGCACGCGGCGCGCCAGCGTGATGTCGCTGGTGCGCGATCTCGTCGCCGCCTTCTCCGCCAATGACGACGGGTCGCTCGGCCTGTTCGGCGCCTTCGCCTACGATCTCGTGTTCCAGATCGAGGACCTCGTGCAGAAGCGCGCGCGGGAGAGCGACCAGCGCGACATCGTGCTCTATGTCCCCGACCGCCTGCTCGCCTATGACCGCGCTACCGGCCGCGGCGTCGTGCTCACTTACGATTTCGCGTGGAAGGGCAAGTCCACCGCGGGCCTGCCGCACGAGACCGCCGAGAGCCCATACCTCAAGACGCCGCGCCAGGGTTTTGCCGATCACGCGCCCGGCGAATATCAGGCCACGGTCGAGACCGCGCGCGCCGCCTTTGCGCGCGGCGATCTGTTCGAGGCGGTGCCGGGGCAGCTCTTCGCCGAGCCCTGCGACCGCTCGCCGGCCGAAGTGTTCCAGCGGCTCTGCGTCATCAACCCGTCGCCGTACGGCGCGCTGATGAATCTTGGCGAGGGTGAATTTCTCGTCTCGGCCTCTCCGGAAATGTTCGTGCGCTCGGACGGACGCCGGGTCGAGACCTGCCCGATCTCGGGTACGATCGCGCGCGGTACCGATGCGATCGGCGATGCCGAGCAGATCCGCCAGCTCCTGAACTCCGAGAAGGACGAGTTCGAGCTCAACATGTGCACTGACGTCGACCGCAACGACAAGGCGCGCGTCTGCGTCCCCGGCACGATCAAGGTGCTGGCGCGCCGGCAGATCGAGACCTATTCAAAACTCTTCCACACCGTCGACCATGTCGAAGGCATGCTGCGCCCCGGCTTCGATGCGCTCGATGCGTTCCTCACCCATGCCTGGGCCGTCACCGTCACCGGCGCGCCAAAACTCTGGGCGATGCAGTTCGTCGAGGATCACGAGCGCTCGCCCCGCCGCTGGTATGCGGGCGCGATCGGGGCGGTGAATTTCGACGGCAGCATCAACACCGGCCTCACCATCCGCACCATCCGGATGAAGGAAGGCCTCGCGGAAGTGCGTGTCGGCGCCACCTGTTTGTTCGACTCCGATCCCGCCGCCGAGGACCGCGAATGCCAGGTCAAAGCTGCCGCTTTATTCCAGGCCTTGCGCGGTGATCCGCCGAAGCCGCTGTCGGCCTTTGCGCCCGATGCGACCGGAAGCGGCAAGCGGGTGCTGCTGATCGACCATGACGACAGCTTTGTGCATATGCTGGCCGATTACTTCCGCCAGGTCGGCGCCGACGTCACCGTGGTCCGTCATGTGCATGCGCTCGACATGCTCAAGCAGAAGCGGTGGGATTTGCTGGTGCTGTCGCCCGGCCCTGGCAGGCCTGAGGATTTTGGGATCAAGAAGACCATCGACGCGGCGCTGGAGAACAAGCTGCCGGTGTTCGGCGTCTGTCTCGGCGTCCAGGCGATCGGCGAATATTTCGGCGGCGAGCTCGGGCAGCTCACGCATCCCGCCCACGGCCGGCCCTCGCGGGTGCAGGTGCGCGGCGGGCGGCTGATGCGCAATCTGCCGAAAGAGATCGTGATCGGCCGCTATCACTCGCTCTATGTCGAGCGCGACAGCATGCCGGAGGTGCTATCCGTCACCGCCAGCACCGAGGACGGCGTCGCCATGGCGCTCGAGCACAAGACCCTGCCGGTCGCCGGCGTGCAATTCCATCCGGAATCGCTGATGTCGCTGAGTGGCGAGGTGGGCTTACGAATTGTCGAGAACGCGTTCCGTTTGGATGCGCGCGCTGATTGAGAGGCACCATGACTTTTGACCACGATCTGAAGGCAAGCGTCCGCACCATCCCGGACTACCCGAAACCCGGGATCTTGTTCCGCGACATCACCACGCTGCTCGCAGATGCGCGTGCGTTCCGCCGCGCGGTCGACGAACTCGTCAATCCCTGGGCCGGCAACAAGATCGACAAGGTCGCCGGCATGGAGGCGCGCGGCTTCATCATCGGCGGCGCGGTGGCGCACCAGGTTTCGGCCGGCTTCGTGCCGATCCGGAAAAAGGGCAAGCTGCCGCATACCACCGTGCGCATCGCTTACTCTCTCGAATACGGCATCGACGAGATGGAGATGCATGTCGACGCCATCCAGCCCGGCGAGCGCGTGATCCTGGTCGACGACCTCATCGCCACCGGCGGCACCGCGGAAGGCGCGGTGAAATTGCTGCGCCAGATCGGCGCCAATGTCGTTGCCGCCTGCTTCATCATCGACCTGCCCGATCTCGGCGGCGCGGCCAAGCTGCGCGCGATGGACGTGCCGGTGCGCACGCTGATGACGTTCGAGGGGCACTGAGCGGCAACGGCGCCGCTGGCGACGTTCAGATCGGCTCCGCCTTCAGCTTCGACAGCCAATGCAGCATGCGCTCTTTGAGCAGCGCATTCCTGACATAGGCGGTCTCCTCATCCTCCAGACGCTCACATTCACCAAACGTCAGGCCTGCCTCGCCATGCGTGTTCCACGCAGCCTGGAGACTACGGCAGGTGTGGCTACCCTGGCGCAGCGAGAACCAGATGCGGTTCTGGATTGTCTCGAGATTCGGCGCTTGGCCGATCCAGGCCTCGCCCGAGGCCGCGCAGCGGATGACGTAGATGCCTGCAACGGTCTTCCGCTCCCTGTAGGCGGCGATCGCTGCTTTCCGGTCGATGGTCACGGTGAGGTCCTTGCTGAGGAACGCTGGTGCGTGGGCTCAGTAACCGCAGGACCGCTCGGCGTCAATATTATCCGGGTAAAATATTCAGGACCGTTGCAGGATCAGGCTGAGCTCGAGCTCGCGGAAGGCGAGATAGTTGCGCCGGGTCCACTGGTGCAGCTCGGTCGAGGCATCCTTCTCCTGGCGCAGATAGCCGGTGAAGGAGAAATTCAGGCGGCCGATATAGGTCTTCAGGAAGCCGGGCAACGCCGGCAGGCGCAGCAGCCGGCCGCCGGCCATCGCGGCCGGCAGCTCGCCGCGCACGATGTGCTCGTTGTCCACGGTGATCAGGTTGATCCGCGGGATCTGTTCGCGCAGCATCTCGTGCGCGCGGGCCGAGACGCGGTCGGTGTCGGCGACGAACAGGATCATCGGCGCGACGTGGCGGCGCGCCGCCTCTTTCAACAGGCCGATCTCTTCGGTCATCTTGAAGAACTCGTCAAAGGCGTGGAAGCCGAGGTCGATCACCTTGGCCACCCCGTCATCGACGATGACGCGATCCATCAGTTGCATCTTGCCATAGGTGTCGATCACGTCGGCGGTCTCGGTGATCTTTGGCAGATAGTCGAGCAGCGACGGCTCCTTCAGGTTGACGTCGAAGGCCACGACGTTGCCGTTCTTGAGCAGCAAAAATTCGCTCAAAAGCCGCGCCAGCAGGGTCTTGCCGACCTGCGGGCGGGGCGAGCAAATGATGTAGAGGGGCGTCGCGGGCATCGATAGCTATATCAGTCGAACTCGGCGACCAATCCAGCCGTATCCGCCCGGCTTGCGCAACTATTTTTCGCTGTTGCGGGTGACGGGCTTGGAGCCGACGATGTCGGTCAGCCGGATCCGGTCGAATTCGCTCCAGACGTTCGCCAACCAATGCCGGACATACCCGCGCAGCACGAACGAATAGTTCGCGGCCTCGTCGTTGATGCCCTTGTTGGCGACGAATTTCAGGAACGGGACGGAGGAAACTTCGACCTGCTCATAGGCCATTTCGTTGAGCTTGGGGATGGTCAGCTCGGTCGCATCCTTGATGCGGTGGAAGTAGGAATTATAGGTCGCCTGGTCCCATTGGAAGAACTGGGTGTCGTTGATGAAGTTCTTCACCAGGAAGTATTTGGCACCGGTCATGAAGCCTGCGGTCTCGGCGATTTCGTCCAGAGAGGCGATTGAGGGTCCGAGGATGTGGAACACGGCAAAGGTGATCTGGCCGGCCTTGGCGGCATCGAGGAAGCCGATGTCGCGCAAGGAGGCGAGCGCCGGCGACAGCAGACCGGCGCGGACGTCGATCACGGTGACCGACGGGCTCGTCGCGTTCAGCGTATCGAAGATCTTCATCTGATCCGACGTCGTCGTCATGTCGACGATCTCGGTGATGTCAGGGTGGAAGCGCTTCAGGGTTCCGCGCGGCGACTCGGTGTCGAAGGCGCGCGTCGGCACGTTGTTGGCGGAAAAATAATCGAGCAAGGTCCGCGACACCGTGGTCTTGCCGACCCCGCCCTTGTCCGCGCCCACCACAACCACTGCCGGCTTTGCCATTGCTGTCCCCTAACGCGCGCCCCCGATCGCGAAGTCGCAATCGGCCGGGCCCCAAATCGATGTCCCAAGGATGTCCCGAGGATGTCCCATGCCTGCTGTTGGGCGCGAACATGGCAGAAACAAGGGAGAATTCAATTCCGCAGGCCCCAGTTACGGCAATTCCCGAGGTTTTTCCCAATCGCGACGAGGCCTGCCGCGCGTGGCGTCAAATCACGCTCAATGGCGGCCCCAAGGACCTATCGGGTTGCTGGTGGCGGTTCCGGCGGGGCTGGGTGCGGGCACGGGCGGCGGACTGGTCGCGCCGCTGGCGTCGTTCCAGGGACCCTGACGCAGCGGCGGTGGGGTGTCCTGCCGATCGGCTTGCGTGTCTGGCTCCTCGGCCTCGTCGGCGGGAGACGGCAGCGGGCCAGGATCATGGCCGCCGGCGAACTTGACCAGCGCGTCGACCCGGGACTGCACCGAGGGGTGGGTCGCGAACAAATCGGCAAAACCCTCGCGCGGATTGTCGACGCAGAGCTCCATCACCGCCGAGGTTGCGCCCGGCAGCTCGCCGCGGTTCTCGATCTTGCGCAGGGCCGAGATCATGGCGTCCGGGTTTTTCGTCAACTCGACGGAGCCCGCGTCCGCGAGATATTCCCGCGAGCGCGACAGCGCGAGCTTCACCACCTGCGACAACAGCCAGGCCACCACGATCAGCACGATCGCAATGATGATGACGATCACCGCGCCGCCGCCGGAACTCTTGCTGTCACTCGACGACGAGGATGATCGTGACGACGAGGAGGAGCCTGACGACCACGAGCCGCCGGAGCCGGAGCTCCAGCTGAAATTCGTGAACAGGCGGAAGAACAGTTCGCCGAAGAAGCCGACCACGCCTGCGATGATGACGGCGACCACCATGAGCTGCACGTCGCCGTTCTTGATGTGGGTCAGCTCGTGGCCCAGCACGGCCTCGATCTCGTTGTCGTTCAGCGCATTGAGGAGACCGGTGGTAACGGTGATCGAATATTGCCGCGGGTTGAGGCCGGTCGCGAACGCGTTCAGCGCCGGGCTCTCCATGATCTTCA
Organism: Bradyrhizobium sp. Ken51; assembly: GCF_055807435.1. Classification (NCBI taxonomy): domain Bacteria; kingdom Pseudomonadati; phylum Pseudomonadota; class Alphaproteobacteria; order Hyphomicrobiales; family Nitrobacteraceae; genus Bradyrhizobium; species Bradyrhizobium sp. Ken51. Next base: position 33,890 of record NZ_JBVVPB010000008.1, read on the forward strand.
GCTTCGGCATCGTGATGCCGCGCGAGATGCAGAGATTTTCGAGCAGATTATAGAGCCGCGGCTCCTCCTGCCGGGTGACGTCGTGGCCGCCGGTCACCGCATCGATCATCGACTGGTGGAAGAAATAAGCGATCGCGATCCAGGCCGCTGCCACGAGGGTCGCAACCGGTGCGGCGACTTTCAGGTCATAGAAGGCGCGTCTCAGATAATGGACGACAGTCTCGTCGCCGTTGATGACGACTTCGGCGATCAGCGCGCCGGCGTAGACCAGCACATAGACCAGCGCGAACAGGCCGGCGAGCAGGAGCATCGAACGAAACTTGTTCGAGGCGATGTGCGTGTAGAGACCATACGCGGCCATGACGCGATGCCCTGCCGGCCTATCGGCTCAACTCAGAACTTCACCTGCGGCGTGGCTTCGACCTCGGAGCGGCTGGCACCGAGATCGAAGAAGTCCTTTTTGGTGAAGCCGAACATGCCGGCGAACAAGGCGGCCGGCATCTGCTGGATGCCGGTGTTGTATTCCTGGACCGCGCTGTTGAAGAAGCGGCGGCTGGCCGCGATCTTGTTCTCGAGGTCGGACAGCTCGCTGGCGAGTTGCTGGAAATTGGCGTTGGCCTTGAGGTCGGGATAGGCCTCCGACAGCGCAATCAGTCGGCCGAGCGCGCCCGAGAGCTGGTTCTCGGCCGCGGACACCTGCGCCGGTCCCTGCGCCGACATCGCCGAATTACGCGCCTTGATGACGTCGTCGAGCGTGCCGCGCTCATGCGATGCGTAGCCCTTCACGGTCTCGACAAGGTTCGGGATCAGGTCGTGGCGCTGCTTGAGCTGCACGTCGATGTCGGCAAAGGCCTGGCCGACGCGCTGGCCCAGCGCCACCAGCCGGTTGTAGGCGGCGAAGGCAAAGAACACGAGGACGACGATAACGCCGAGGACGATCCAGCCGGTCGACATGGAGAACTCCTGAAGGGGGAAGAAGGCGGGCGCAGCCTAGACCAAATTGGCGCGGAGCGAGAGCCCCGGCGCAGAAGGGAGGTAGGATTTGGTCGGATGAGGGACTATCCGAGTTCAAGGCGAAAGCGCCGGAGGAGGTTAACTTTCAGACAGGACGGCATCACCCCAGCGCCAGCGGCGGGCGCTTGCATAGGCGGCCTTGTCGCGGCGCGGGACCTTGGCGAGTTCGACGCCTTGCTCGCTGCAGACCTTGGCCGTGATCTCGGCCTTGCTGACGTCCGGCGGCGCCAGCACGCGCGCGGCGCGGGTTGCAGGCGGCGTACGGGTCAGCGCCACATAGATGAATCGTTCGTCCTCGAACGGTACCTCGGCGCCCTTGATCTGGCGATGAGCCTGCGAGCGCGGCAGGCGCTGGGAGAAATGGCACCAGTCGGGCGTCGTCAGCGGACACGGCTTTTCGTGCGGGCAGGGTGCGGCGACATAGGCGCCGGCCGCGATCAGTTGGTGGCGCAACGCGAGGATGCGCGCGTAGCCGGCGGGCGTGCCGGGCTCGATCACGACCAGCGCGTGGCGCGCTTTCGCCCACATCATTTCCGCGAGCTTGCGTTGATCGCCTTCACTGAGCTCGCCGATGACATAACTCGCGACGACGAGATCGGCTGGGGAGACCTCGGCGAGGTTCGCGCCGGCATCGCCCGGCAGATAGCGGCAATCCGCCAGACGGGTGCTGTCGCGGGCCAGTTCGAGCGCGAGACGGCTCAGGGTGGCGTTGGCATCGAGCAGGGTGAAATCCTGCAGCGAGGGAAACGCCTCGGCCGCGGCCCAGCTCGCGGTGCCCGGACCCGCGCCGACGTCGAGCAGCGTTTCCGGAGCGAGGTCCGGTGCGATCTCGGCCAGCGCATTCAGGCTTGCTGCCACCGCCGCGTAGGTCGCCGGCATGCGTGCGAGCGCATAGGCGAGCGCGTCGGCCTCCGACTTGATCGTGCCGGAGCCGCCGCCTGCGCGATAGCTGGTCGAGATTTCCTGCGATCGCTGCGCAGCGTCGGTGCGCGAGAACCCCTGGAGCTTGCCGTCGAGGGCCGCCTTTAGCTCAGCGGGAAGCGTGGGCGAGATCATCTTAATTCGTCGTCATTCCGGGCGCGTGTAGCGCGAACCCGGAATCTCGAAATGGTGGCGCGAGATTCCGGGTTCGATGCTGCGCATCGCCCCGGAATGACGCCCAAAAAATCACGCCACGTTCTGGTCGAGAATGTCCACCGCCTCTTGCAGGTTCACCGACACCAGTTGCGAGACGCCGCGTTCGGCCATGGTGACGCCGAACAGGCGGTTCATCCGCGCCATCGTGATCGGGTTGTGGGTGATGATGATGAAGCGCGTGTCGGTCGAGGCAGTCATCTCGTGCAGCAAGTTGCAGTACCGCTCGACGTTATGGTCGTCGAGCGGCGCGTCGACTTCGTCCAGCACGCAGATCGGCGAGGGATTGGTGAGGAACACCGCGAAGATCAGCGCCATCGCGGTCAGCGCCTGTTCACCGCCGGAGAGCAGCGACAGCGTCTGCGGCTTCTTGCCCGGCGGCTTGGCGATGATTTCGAGACCGGCTTCGAGCGGATCATCGCTCTCGATCAGATGCAGCGCGGCTTCGCCGCCACCGAACAGCTCGACGAACAGGCGCTTGAAGTGGTTGTTGACGACCTCGAACGAGGTCAGGAGCCGCTCGCGCGCCTCCTTGTTGAGGCTCTGGATGCCCTGGCGCAGCCGCTTGATGGCCTCGACGAGGTCGTCGCGCTCGGTGACCAGGCCGTTGTGCTGGGTTTCGACCTCGCGCAGCTCTTCCTCGGCGCGCAAATTGACCGCGCCCAGCCGCTCGCGATCGCGGCGCATTTTTTCGAGGTCTTCCTCGATGTCGTGCAGCGGCGGCAGCTCCGTGCCGGGTTCGATCTCGGCGAGGCCGGCAACGGCCTGCGGTTCGACCTCGAGCATGTCGCGGATTTCGCGCTCGATGTCCTCGAGCCGGCGCCGCGCGCCTTGCATGCGCTCCTCGGCGCGGGCGGTGGCCTCGCGGGAACTCGATAGCGCCTCGAGCGTCAGCTTCGCGACGCGATCGGTTTCGGCCATCGCGGTCTCCGCGCTGGCGAGCGCATCGGCAGCCATGCGGCGGTCGTTTTCGGCGTATTCGATCTCGGTGATCAGCGCGCTGCGCTTCTCCGCGAACACCGCCGGCGCGTTCTCGAGATCGCTGCGCTCGATCGAGACTTCGGTGATGCGGGTCTGGATTGTGTCGATGTGGGAGGCTGCGCTCTCCTTGCGGTTCTGCCACTCGGTGCGTTCGGCGAGGATCGCCTGCACGCGGCGGTCGGCCAGCTCGGCCTCGCGCGCCAGCGCCTGTGCCTCGGCGCGGACCTGGGCGGCCATGCGGCGATGGCCTTCGATGTCGCTGCGGACGGCGGCGAGACGGGTTTCGGTGTCCTCGCTCGACGGCAGCTCGGAGATCCCGGCTTCGGCGTATTCGTAGGCGGCTTCGGCCTCGGCGCGGTCGGCGGCCAGACGGCTGTGCGCTTCCGACAGCGTCGCCTTGCGCGCGGCGTGGCGGCTGATCTCGCGCTCGACCGTGGCATGGCGCTCGCGCGCGACGTTGAGCTCGCGCTGCGCGGCACGCCAAGCTTCGCGGCTCGCACCTTCGGTGCTGGCGGCCATCTGCAGCTCGGCTTCGGCGTTCTCCAGCGCCTGACGCTTGATCTGCGCGTCGATGCGGGCCTGCTCCAGCTCGTTCTCGATGTCGATGAGGCGGGCGCGCTCGGCAAGCCGCCGTGCTGCGCCGGTCGGCGCGTGGGCGGCTGCGACAAAACCGTCCCAGCGCCAGACGTCGCCTTCGGGCGAGACCAGCCGCTGGCCGGTCTTGAGCTGCGAGACCAGCTCGGCGCCGCGCTCGCGCGGCACCACGCCGATCTGCGCTAGGCGGCGGGTCAGCTCGGCCGGGGCCTGAACGTGGTTGGCGAGAGGCACGACGCCTTCGGGCAGTTCCGGATCGCCGTCGGTGACGCCGGCATTGGTCCAGCGCATCGGCGCGGACGGATCGACCGGGGCGTCGAGATCGTCGCCAAGCGCTGCGCCGATCGCCTTTTCGAATCCCTTGTCGACGGTGATGCCGTCGATGATCGGCGGCCACAGATTCTTGGTCTCGCCGTTGAGGATCTTGGAGATCGTGCGCGCCTCGGTATCGAGCCGCTGCACGCGCTTGTCGGCTTCGACGAGCGGCGAGCGCGAGGATTCCAGCGTCTGCCGCGCGACGACGTGCGCGGCTTCGCTGGCCTGAGCCGCGGCTTCCGAGGCTGCCAGCGTCTGCTCGGCGTTCTCGACGGTCGCGGTCAGCTCGTCGAGATCGCCGAAGCCGCCGGTCTCCTCGGTGAGCTTGTGCTCTTCCGCCGCGACGTTCGAAATCTCCTGGTCGAGCCGGGCGAGCTTGTCGCGGTGGGTTCGAACGTTGGCTTCGAGTTGATTGCGCTTGGCGGTGAGGTCGGCGAGCGCGGTGGTGAGCTCGGCGAACTGCTGCTCGGTTTCGGTCAGCACCGCCTCGGCTTCGGCGACACGCTCATCGACGCCGGAGCGCTTCTCGACGCGCGACTTGATCTCTTCCTTCAGCTCGGCATCTTCGGCGTCGAGGCGCTGCAGCGCGACATCGGCGTCCATGGTCTGCTGCTGGGCGCGCGAGATGTCGCCTTCGAACTGTGCGAGGCGCCGCTCGAGTTCCGCGACGCGCTCCTTGGCGCGCTCTTCCTCGCGATCGAGCAGCTCGCGGGCGTTGGTCAGGCGCTGCAGCCCCGCCGCGGCGCGCGCTTCGGCATCGCGCAGCGCCGGCATTTCGGCGGCGCGAATCGCCTGGATGCGAGCGGCCTCGGCCTGGTGCTGGGTACGCTCGGCCATCTCACGGACCGCAAGATCGTGGGTCTGGCCGGACTCGTTGACGTCCGCATGGGCGCCGATCCAGCGCAGGTGGAACAGGGTGGCTTCCGCCTTGCGGACCTTGGCCGCGACCTCGCGATAGCGCACGGCCTGGCGGGCCTGCTTCTTCAGGCCTTCCATCTGCCCGGCGAGCTGGCCGATCACGTCCTCGACGCGGGTGAGGTTGGTTTCGGCCGCCTTGAGCCGCAGCTCGGCTTCGTGGCGGCGGGCGTGCAGGCCGGCGACGCCGGCGGCGTCTTCCAGCACGCGGCGGCGCTGCTCGGGCTTGGCCTGAATGATTTCGCCGATCTTGCCCTGGTGGACGAGGGCGGGCGAGCGCGCGCCGGTGGCGGCGTCGGCGAATAGAATCTGCACGTCGCGGGCGCGCACGTCGCGACCGTTGATGCGGTAGACCGAGCCGGCCTCGCGCTCGATGCGGCGGGAAATTTCCAGAAGCTGGCTGTCGTTCATCGCCGCCGGCGCGGTGCGATCGGAATTGTCGATCGTCATCGTCACTTCGGCGTGGTTGCGCGCGGGACGATTGCCGGAGCCGGCGAAGATCACCGCGTCCATGTCAGCGGCGCGCAACGACTTGTAGGAGGTCTCGCCCATTGCCCAGCGCAGTGCCTCGACGAGATTCGACTTGCCGCAGCCGTTGGGGCCGACCACGCCGGTCAGGCCGGGCTCAATGACGAAGTCGGTGGCCTCAACGAAGGACTTGAAGCCGTGGAGGCGCAGGCGGGTGATTTTCATAAGCACGCATCTCTGTTGGCAGGCGCGAATCCCCCTGCCGGGACAATACCATGGAAGGCAGTGTCGCTATCCGGGCGAGTCGCGCGAGGGCGCCTCATGCGGTCGGACAATGGCCGCGGTGCGCCGCGAGGGCAACCGGCGAAAGCCGTTTTTCCCAAGGGATTTATGCCGGGAAAGATACGGCTATCGAGATGCGAATCAGGATTGTGCCGTGCGAATCAGCTCTTGAGCAGCGGATTGATCTTCTTGGCGAATTCCTCGAACGAGGTCTCGCCCTTGATCTTCTCGCCGTTGACGAAGAACGTCGGCGTCGAATCGACCTTCAGAACGTCGCTGGCATATTTCTGGTCGGCGGCGATCTTGTCGAGCAGCGCCTGGTCCTTCAGGCAGGCCTCGACCTGCTGCTGGGTGAGACCGGCCTGCTTGCCGATCCGCGTCAGGGTCTCCGTGGTGTTCTTCATCACCCAGTCGTTCTGCTGGCGGAACAGCATGTCGGTGACGGCAAAGTATTTCGGGGCGTCGCCATTGGCGATGCAGCGCGACAGCATCGAGCCGGCGGCGGCTTTGATGTCGAGCGGGAACTCGCGGAAGATATAACGCACCTTGCCGGTGTCGATGTATTCCGACTTGATCTTGGGAAACACCTGCTCGTTGAAGGCCGCGCAATGCGGGCAGGTCATCGAGGCGTATTCGGTGATGGTGACGGCGGCGTCCTTCGGGCCCAGCGCCATGTCGGGCAGCGACACCGGCTTGGCCACGTCGCCAGGCGCCGCCTGCGCCATTGCTTCAGGGATCATGGCATCGGAGATGAACCGCAGCGGCGAGAACCCGGCGAGCGCGGCAAGCCCGGTCAGCGACAGCATCGACGTGAAGGCGCGGCGGGTGATGATCAAGGTCGGCTCCCGGATTGGCGTGGTCTCGCCTGAAATTCCCATTCAGACGGCCTGTCGCTAGCTTGAAACGTCGTTTGAGGCAATGGCGAGCGGCAAGGACAGGTCCAGTTTGACCGCAGAATAAGGCTCAATTTCGCTTGATGGCAGCCCCGAGGCGCGCCAGCGCCGACTTCAATTGTTCATCTTCGATGTCGCCCAGGCTCTCAGCCACCTCGGCCACCGATTTGGCGTCCGGCGGGCTGGGCCGGGTCGGCCGGCGAGCGCGCGACAGCGGTGCCTGGCGGAAGGCCAGCTTGCCGACCGCGCTCCAGCCGAAGAAGCGGTTGACCCGCTGCAGGATCACATCGGCGGAGTGCTGGATCTCCAGCGCCATCGGCCCCTCGACCCGCAGCACCAGCGTGGCCGGCTCCTGCGGCTGACCCTCGACCGGCCGCGGCCATTGCATCTTCAGCGGCTCGGCATGGGCCGCGATCTCCGGCCCTGCAATCTGCGCCCACCGCGTCACCAGCTCGCGCGCGGCAAATCCCTGCTTGGCATAGGCCTCGGCAAAGACGTCGTTGAGCAGGAGCGACAGCGGCTTGGCGCTGATGGGACCGGGTTTGATGGGGCGAAGCTTGGACATGGGACTTTATAGCACTCCGGAGCGTCGGCCACAGGCTCTTGGCCGCGAAGACAAGCTCTTGGCCGCGAAGAAAGACGTGGACGCCCGCGACAAGCGTGGGCATGACGTGGAGAGATCGGTGCATTGCCGTTACAGTGCGAACATGAGCCCCAAATCCGCCCTCAAGGCGAAATCGGAACCAGTTCAGCCGGAGACCTCGTCGCGCCCGCTCTCGCTGCTCGACTGGTACGACCGTCACCGCCGCCGATTGCCCTGGCGCGCTGCGCCCGGCGCGGCATCCGACCCTTACCGCGTCTGGCTGTCCGAGATCATGCTCCAGCAGACCACGGTGAAGGCGGTCGGGCCCTATTTCGAAAAATTCGTCGCGCGCTGGCCGGATGTCACCGCGCTGGGACGGGCCTCGCAGGACGACGTGCTGCGGATGTGGGCGGGGCTCGGCTATTATTCTCGCGCGCGTAATCTCCGTGCCTGCGCGGTCGCGGTGACGCGCGAGCATGGCGGCACCTTTCCCGACACCGAACTGGGCCTGCGCGCGCTGCCGGGCATCGGGCCCTATACGGCGGCAGCGATCGCGGCGATTGCGTTCGACCGCCGCACCATGCCGGTCGACGGCAATATCGAACGCGTGGTCTCGCGGCTCTTTGCAGTTGAAGAAGAGCTCCCGCAGGCCAAGCCGCTGATTCAGGAGTTGGCTGCGACGCTGCTCGCCGATTCTCGCGCCGGTGATAGCGCGCAGGCGCTGATGGATGTGGGGGCCTCGATCTGCACGCCGAAAAAGCCGGCCTGCTCGCTATGCCCGCTGAACGAGGACTGCACGGCGCGTAGGCTGGGAACGCAGGAAACGTTTCCCCGCAAGGCCCCGAAGAAGAGCGGCGCACTACGGCGCGGCGCCGCCTTCGTTGTCACACGCGGCGACGAGCTTCTCGTCCGCAGCCGTCCCGAAAAGGGTCTGCTCGGCGGCATGACCGAGGTACCGGGATCGGATTGGCTTGCCGGGCAGGAAGACGCCAAGGCAAAACAGCAGGCGCCCGCGCTGAAGGGGCTGTCGCGCTGGCACCGCAAGGCAGGCGTGGTCACCCACGTCTTCACGCATTTTCCGCTGGAGCTCGTGGTCTACACGGGCAGGGCGGAAGCGCGGACGCGGGCACCCGCGGGCATGCGCTGGGTGCCCATTGCCACTCTCGCCGACGAAGCATTGCCCAACGTCATGCGCAAGGTGATTGCGCGTGGATTGGACCCCTAGCTGCCCATCCTGCTGACAACATGCTGGCAGCAGGGCTGCGTTAGCTGTGGCCGGCAACGGAGGCTCGCATGATCAAGACCGCGCTCGACAATTTTCCCAGGCCGCCTTGTGCCGAGCTGCTCGGATGGCGCTTGCTCGACGCCCGTCCCGGGGAAGGCTGGATCAAGCTCGCCTTCGACGGCAAGCCGGAGTTCTGCAATCCGGCCGGCTTCATCCAGGGCGGCATGCTCTCGGCCATGCTCGACGACACGATGGGCCCCGCCGTGCTGGTGATGAGCGAGGGCCGGCTCTACACCACCACCATCAGCATGACCGTGAATTTCCTCGCGCCCGCGAAGCCCGGACCGATCATCGGCGAGGCCAAGGTGACGCAGCTCGGCAGGACGATTGCATTCGTCGAGGCCAGGCTGATGGCAGAGGACGGCACGCTGCTGGCGACGGCGACCGCGAGCGAGCGGCTGCTCGAAGCGGCGAGGGTGGTGGGCAAATAGCTGCCGCGTAGGCGCTACCCCTTCTCCCCTTGCGGGAGAAGGTGGCGCGAAGCGCCGGATGAGGGGTATCTCTCGGCGAGGTCAAATGAGAGTTAGACTCGCGAAGACAGACCCCTCACCCAAGTGAGCTTGCGTCCACCGGCGTCGCTGCCCTCTCCCACAAGGGGCGAGGGCGCATCAATGCGCATCTCGGTTCGCGCCACACACTTACACCCTCGCGCGCGCGTCTGCGCTCACGATCGGCGGCTTCGCATTCAGCGCTTCCACCTGGAAGCCGGCAACGCGCTTGTAGTTGGCGGCAACATCCTCCAGCTCCTGTTGCGACAGCACGTCAGTGACGACCTTGTAGCCATCCGGCGCGCGCTCCTCGACCAGCTGCATCACCTGCTCGGGGCCGTTCTTGCGGTTGAGCAGGACGAGACTGGTGGTTGCGGGCCGCCGCTCGGCCTCATAGGCCAGCAGGGCCGCTTGCGTCGGGCCGTGCGCCAGGATCTCGCGGGTGATGGTGCGGGCATCGAGGATTGCCTGCGAGGCGCCGTTGGATCCGATCGGGTACATCGGATGTGCGGCGTCGCCCATCAGCGTGACGCGGCCGAAAGTCCATTGTGACACCGGATCGCGATCGACCAGCGGATATTCATAGGCATGCGGGCAGTTCTTGATCAGGCCGGGCACGTCGAGCCAGTCGAACTGCCAGCTCTCGAACCAGGGCAGAAACTCCTCCAGCCGCGCGGTGCGGTTATAGTCTTCGCGCCGCCATTGATAGGTCGGCGGCATGTGGCGCTCGGCAACCCAGTTGATCAGATGGTTGCCCGCGGCGTCCGGCGCCTTCGAGATCGGATAGCAGACGAATTTCAGGATCTCGTGGCCGGCCATGATCATGGTGCGGCCGCTGAGGAAGGCTTTTGCGGGCGTGACGCCGCGCCAGAGGATGCGGCCGTTCCAGATCGGCGGGCCTTCGTTGGGATAGAGTTTTTCTCGCGCGGCGGAATGGATGCCGTCAGCGGCGATCAGGATCGTGCCGTCGTAGGTCCCCGCGGCCTTCCCGGTGGCCTTGTCGATGAAATCGGCGCGCACGCCGGCGGCGGTTTCGCTCCAGCCGGTCAGATGATGGCTGGTGAGGATGTTGTCGCGGCCGAGGCGCTCGATCGCGGTGTCGAGCAGCAATTGCTGGAGCGTGCCGCGATGGATCGAAAACTGCGGCCATTTATAGCCGGCCTCCAGCCCGCGCGGCTCGCTCCAGATCGGCTTGCCGTGCTTGGAGAAATAGGCAAGCTCACGGGTGCGCACGCCGGCGGCATCGAGCTTGTCCATCAGCCCGAGCTCGATCAGCTCCCGAACCGCATGCGGCAGCACATTGATGCCGACACCGAGCGGCCGCAGTTCGGCGACGCTCTCGAACACTTTTACGGGAATGCCGATTCCGTGCAGGCTGAGCGCAAGCGTCAGCCCACCGATGCCGCCACCGGCGATGAGTACGGTCATGGGAAAGCCCCTCCAACTCAGGGCGTCTTGGCACAGCGGGGCGCCGGTGGGCAACTGCGAAGAGCATGAGCGCTAGAGAACGCTGTGCTATGGACCTCGGGGCCCTCAGCCGTTACCTTCCGGCTTTCCCATGAGGTCCGACATGCTCAAGCTCTACTACGCCACCGGCACCTGCGCGCTCGCCACCTACATCACCCTGGAAGAAGCCGGCGCCGACTACGCGGCGGAGCGGCTGAGCTTCAAGACCAACCAGCAAAACAGCGCGGAGTACCTCGCGATCAACCCAAAAGGCCGCGTGCCCGCGCTGGTGACCGATCGCGGCGTCCTGACCGAGACCCCGGCGATGCTGGCCTATCTCGCCCAGACCTTTCCCAAGGCGAAGCTGGCGCCGCTCGACGATCCCTTTGACTTCGCCCAGGTGCAGTCGTTCAACTCCTATCTCTGCTCGACCGTGCACATCAACCATGCCCACAAGATGCGCGGCGCGCGCTGGGCGAGCGAAGAGAGCTCGTTCGCCGACATGAAGGCGATGATCCCGAAGACCATGGGCGCCTGCTTCGCCCTGATCGAGCAGAAGATGTACAAGGGACCCTGGGTGATGGGCGAGCAATACACGATCTGCGATCCTTATCTCTACACCCTGTCGACCTGGCTCGAAGGCGACAGCGTCGACATCAACGCGACGCCGAAGATCGCCGATCATTTCAAGCGCATGTCCGATCGCCCTGCCGTGCGCAAGGTGATGGACGCGCAGAAGGCGTAGGAGCGCGGCAACATATTCCCCTGTCGTCCCGGGCAAGCGTCAGCGCAGACCCGGGACCCATAACCACAGGGAGAAGTTGTGACGCAAGCTGACAATCGCGAGTCTTCGCCAAACCACGTCCTGTGGTTATGGGTCCCGGATCGGCGCTCCGCTTCGCTGCGCTTGTCCGGGACGACACCATTTGCTTTGAAATTGCATCCTATCCAGCGAGCCCTTTCTTCTCCAATTCCCGTCCCGTCTCCAGCATCAGTCGCCTGAGCCAGATCGAGCCAGGGTCCATCTGTGCGCGGGTCGGGTAGAACATGAACTGCTCGTCGATCCCGGGGTCGAGCGGCGGCGTCACCGTGACGAGGCCGAGCTGCTTGGACAGCGCCGCGATCAGCCGGCGCGGCACGAAGGCGACGAGGTCGGTGCGGGCGACGACGTGCAGCGCTTCGAGATAACCCGGGACGACGAGAGCGATGTGCCGGTCGATGCCCTTGGTGCGCAGCCAGGTGTCGATGAGGTCCTCCGGCTGGCCGCGGATGATCACGCCGACATGGCGTGCGGCCAGGAACGTCTCGCGCCGCTTCAGCTTCGTGGTCGTGGGGTGGCCGCGCCGCACCGCCAGTCCGTCGCTGTCGGTGTAGAGCAGCTGGCGGTGAAAGCCCTTGAAAGCGTTGCCGATCGAAATCACCAGATCGATGGTGCGGGCGAACTCGGCGTGGAAGATCGCCGGTCCCCGCCACGGCACCACGTCGATGCGGACGTTGGGCGCAAGGCGTGTCACCTTTTCCATCAAGGGCGGCATCAACAGCTCGACTGCGAGATCCGGCATCATCAGGCGGAATTGCCGCTCGCTGCGCGCCGCATCAAATTCATCCGATAGGAAGAGCCCGCGCACCTGATCGAGAGCCTGAGCCAGCGGTGCGCGTAGCGCTTGCGCCCGCGGCGTCAGCTCCATCCGCGCGCCTGTGCGCACCAAGAGCGGATCCCCGAAGATGTCGCGCAGACGCTGGAGTGCATGACTTGCCGCCGGCTGCGACAGACCGATCCGCAAGGCGGCACGGCTGACGCTGGCCTCGCGCAGCAGCGCGTCGAGCGCGGTCAGGAGATTGAGGTCGAGCGAGTTCAAATTCATGAGGTGAATAGATATCATATCAACTATCGATTTGAAGAATTTAGCACCGGCGGCGATAATTTGCGTGTTCTCACAAAGGAGATGCCGCCATGAGCGCGAGCGCAAACAAGAAACTGATGCAGGATATCTTTGCAGCCGCCGCCAGCCCCGATCCGGCTGCGCGCGACCGCGCCTTGTTCACCGATAGTCTTGCCGACGACGCCAAGTGGATCGTGACCGGCCAGTACTCCTGGTCGCGCACCTTTTCGGGCAAACAGGCGATCCTCAACGACCTGCACGCCTATGTGCGGACCCGCCTTGTCGACCGGACGCGGACGGTCGCCCACCGCTTTATCGCGGACGGCGATATCGTCGTCGTTGAAGCGAAGGGCGACAACGTCACGCCCGAAGGCGTGCGCTACGACAACGACTATTGTCTCGTGTTTCGGCTCGAGGACGGCAAGATCAAGGAGATCCGGGAATATTGCGACTCGGTGCTGACCGAGAAGGCCCTCGGTCCGTTTCCACAAACGGCCGTGAGGGTCGCGAGCTGAGCGCGCGGTCGGAGATCGGATACGAGCTGCGGACCCTACGGCGGACATAGCGGACGAGCGGGCCCGGGCCGCCCGTGCCCGGTTTTCCAGAGGGGTTCGGAACCTTTGGAATCCTCCTGCGTTCGTTCGGTTCCGGGGCAATCGCGCCCCGGCATTGCGCGCGTTTGGGAATTGCATGCTGGCTGGGGTTTCGGACGTTACGACACAGGTGGGCCGCAGCTTTCCAGGACTCCGCGAACGACTGAGAGATGCGACGGCGGCTGCGCACCGCGAACTCGATGCGCAGCTTTCGTCATTCGATCTCAGCGTGTTTTCCGGCTACCGCCGTTTCCTGCAAGCCAGCGCCGGGGCCTTGCTGCCGCTCGAAGCCGCGCTGATGGACGCGGATGTCGGTAAAATGTTTCCGGACTGGCCGGAACGGGCGCGCAGCGCTGCGATTGCGGACGATCTTGGCCGGCTCGGTGGTGCCGCACAGTCCACAGTGACCGTGCTGCCGCTGACACGCAGCGGCGTGCTGGGCACCATGTACGTGCTGGAGGGCTCCCGGCTCGGGGCCAAGTTCCTGCTGAAGACGGTCGCGGACGCCGGCGATCCGCGCATCAGCGAAGCCACCGCTTATCTTAGCCATGGTGTAGGCAAGCGACTCTGGCAGAGTTTCCTGGTGAAGCTCGCAAGCGAAGCGGCCTGCGATGAGGACGAGGCGATCGATGCGGCGCGCATCGCCTTCGCCGCGTTCGAGCAGGCGGCGGACCGGGCATGAACGAGGCTGTCAATCTCACCAATTGCGATCGCGAGCCGATCCACATTCCCGGCAGCGTGCAATCGTTCGGGTTCCTGCTCACGCTATTGTCGGATTTCACGATCTGCATGGCCTCGGACAATGTCGGGAGCTTTCTCGGGGCTGACGTCTCCGACCTGCTCCAGCAGCCTCTCTCGCGCGTCATCTCGGAAGCCGCGGTCGAGACCATTCGCAGCCGCGTCGATCATCTCAGCGGGCCGGACGCGACCGAGCGCCTGTTCGGCGTCGAGCTTCAGGCTGGCAAGCCGCCCTACGATCTCTCGATCCACTTCTCCGGCGCCTATCTCGTCGTCGAGGCGGAGCCCAGCGTCAACGAGCCCGGCGTCAATTCCGGCGAACTCGTCCGTCTGATGCTGGAGCGTATCCGCAAGACGCGCGGGATGACCGAGCTCGCTCGCGAGGCCGCGCGGCAGCTCAAGGTGCTGACCGGCTTCGACCGGGTCATGGTCTACCAGTTTCACCCGGACGGATCGGGCGAGGTGATCGCGGAGGCCGCGGAAGCGGGACTCGAACGGTTTCTCGGCCTGCATTATCCGGCGTCGGACATCCCGAGGCAGGCCCGCATTCTCTATCAGCGCAACTGGCTGCGCATCATCGCGGACATCGATGCGCAACCCGCCGCGCTGGTGTCGACGGCCACACACAATGCGGGGCTGCTCGACCTGTCGATGAGCGTGCTGCGCTCGGTGTCGCCGATCCACATCGAGTACTTGCGCAACATGGGCGTCGGCGCCTCGATGTCGGTGTCGATCCTGCGCGACGGCAAGCTGTGGGGCCTGTTCGCCTGCCACCATTATTCGCCGCGCTACATCTCTTTCGAGAAGCGTACGGCATCCGAGCTGTTCGGGCAGATGTTCTCCTGGATCGTGGAGGGACGCGAGCGCGAGGGCGACGTCGCCTATGAGGCGCGCGCCCACCATGTGCAGGAGCGGTTGATCGAGACCGCGGCCTCGCACGAGCACAGCCGGCGCGCGATCGTCGATTTCCTCGGCGACTACCGCAACATGATCGAGTGTGACGGCGTGGCGGTGTGGTCCGACAACAGGATCGTGCTCCAGGGCGAGACGCCGACCGAAGACGAGGTGAAGGAACTCGTCAGCTTCATCAATCGGACGTCGCCGGGACGGATCTTCGCGAGCGCCGAGATCGCCAAGGTCTATGCTGCGGGCCAGTCCTTCCGCGACCGCGCGGCGGGCTTTCTCGCCATCCCGATCTCGCGCGCCCCGCGCGATTGCCTGATCTTCTTCCGGCGCGAGGTCACGCGCTCGGTCCATTGGGCCGGCGATCCCAACAAGGTCTACGACCAGGGTCCGAACGGGCCGCGCCTGACGCCACGCAGGAGTTTCGAGCTGTGGCAGGAGACGGTGGCGGGCCAGTCGAAGCCGTGGTCGGCGGCCGACATCCGCATTGCCGAGAGCCTGCGGGTGACGCTGCTCGAGGTGATCCTGCAACTGTCCGATCTTGCCGCACGCGAGCGGCGCGGCGCGCAGGAGCGGCAGGAGTTGATGATCGCCGAGCTCAACCACCGCGTTCGCAACATCCTGAGCCTCGTCCGGGCGCTGGTGGCGCAGAGCAAGGATACCGCGACCACCGTCGAGGAGTTCGCCGGCGTGCTCGGCGGCCGCATCCAGGCCTTGGCGCGCGCGCATGACCAGATCACCAATCTGAACTGGGCGCCGGTCGCATTGCGCTCGCTGCTCGAGTCCGAGGCAGGCGCCTATCTCGGCGCGCGCGCAGACCGGGTCAAGATGGGCGGCCCCGACGTGGCGCTCGATCCCAAAGCGTTCGCGACGCTGGCCCTGGTCGTGCACGAGATGATGACCAACTCCGCCAAGTATGGCGCGCTCGCCGATTCCACCGGCAGCGTAGAGGTGGCGTGGCGGCTCGATCCGTCGTCGAGCCTCGTGATCGACTGGAAGGAGACCGGCGGTCCGCCGGTGCAGCCGCCGTCGCGCCGCGGCTTCGGGACCACCATCATCGAGCGCTCCGTGCCGTTCGACCTCAAGGGCGAAGCCGAAATCCGGTTCGACCTGCTGGGGGTGCAAGCAACGTTCGTCATTCCCCCCAACTTCGTCGAACTCGTCCCATCCATCGCGGGAGCCGCCATGCGAATAGAAGAACAGCAATCCTCGCGTCCCAGGATTTCCGACACGGCGCTGATCGTCGAGGACAACCTCATCATCGCCATGGCCGCCGAGGTCATCCTGCTCGATCTCGGCGCCCGACATGTCGATACCGCCGCAAGCGTCGATCAGGCGCTTCGGGCGATCGAGCGCACGCGCCCGGGCTTTGCCTTGCTCGATCTCAACCTCGGCAACGAGAGCAGCATAAGGGTGGCGCAGAAGCTGACGGAAATCGGCGTGCCCTTCATGTTCGCGACCGGCTATGGCGAGCGGGCGCCGATCCCAACGGAGCTGGCCGCCGCGCCTGTGATCCAGAAGCCCTACACGCTGGAAGTGGTCGAAAACGCGCTCGGCAAATTGCAGCAGGCCGGCAGCTGACAGATCGTCATCCGGATAAGCTGCAGCGGCCTGCACGGCGCTGCGGGCATCGCGTCGAACCCTTGCTCACCTGCCGATAAAATCAGCAGATGTTGTGTCATCTGACGCATGCGCGCGCGAAAAATTTGAAGGTTCAATTAACGAGTGTCCCCCATTGTGTCGCGGTGCAGCGTGGGTCGCGAAAGACGCGACGCGCGGCTGCCAGGGTGGCCGGTGACAATCGCCGGATTAGGCCGGCCGCTCGAATTGACATGCATCTGGGTGGACAGTGGGAATGCCGAAGTTTCGTTTGCGGATCAGGGGACGCCTGTACGCAGGTTTCATGGCCTTGGTGGCGGTTGGTCTCGTGATGGCGGTGGTCGCCATCTGGAATTTGCGGTCCGTCCAGGATCAGGTTGCAAAACTCTCCACGTTGTCGGACAGCACGGCGCGCGTCCTGGAGATATCGACCCATCTTCAGGCCATCCAGCGGGCCAATCTGCGCTACATTTACGACGCCAACGAGCCTGCGATGCGGGAGGCTGCCGAGCGAGAGACCGCGGCGACCGGGCTGTTGCAGCTCGGAGCAAAGGGCACCCTCTCGGAGGAGCGGCGGAAGCTCTACAACGATCTGATCGCCGACATCGCCAAAATGAAAAGCCTGCGTGACAGTCTCGGCGACGCCGTCAACGAGGCGCGGACCGGCAAGGCGACGCTGTTGCCGAGTGGCGAAGAGCTGACCGTCAAGATGGCCAAGCTGGTCGATGTGGCCCGCGCGGCCGCCGATGACGACACGGTGTCGCTCGTCGCGGACGTCGAATCCCGGGTCCTGCTGGTTCGAATCGCGAACTGGCGCTTCCTCGCTCTGCGCGACACCAACGGGCCCACCGTCTTCAGAACCAATGTCGACAGGGCGGTGCAGCGGCTGGCAGCCGTCGAAAGGAGCCCGCAGGCGGCGGACCTTCGGTCGTCTCTGACGCCTGTGAAGACCGCGCTCGGTATCTACAAATCCGCGTTCGAAACGACCTCCGCCGCGATGCTGCGGTCCGACGAGATCTACCACAAGGATCTCGCACCGCTCATCTCCGCGAGCATCGCCAAGCTCAAGGTCACGGAAACCGCCTTGAAGACGGATTACAAGGATTCGCGTAGCGCGGCCGATGCTGTGATCGACGGCACGACGTCGCTACAGGGGATCGCGGGCGGCCTCGCCGTCCTGTTCGGACTGATCGTCGCCTTCCTGACCGCCCGCAGCATCGTGGGGCCGCTGACCTCGATGACGCGCGCAATGGGACTGCTTGCCGGGGGCAATCTCGCCGTCGAGATCCCCTCGCGCGGCAAGGCCGACGAGATCGGCGACATGGCCAAGGCGATCGACGTTTTCAAGAACAACATGATCGAGACCGAACGGCTGCGCCATGAGCAGACCGCAACCGAGGCCCGGCAGGCCGAGAGCCGCAAGGCCGATATGGCCCGGCTCGCCAGCCAGTTCGAGCAGGCGGTGGGCGAGATCGTCGATACCGTATCCTCGGCATCGCACGAGCTCGAGGGCTCGGCCGGCACCCTGACCGCGACCGCGAGGCGCGCTCAGGATCTCTCCACCGAAGTGCAATCCGCCTCCCAGGAAGCCTCGGCCAATGTGCAGGCGGTCGCCTCCGCGACCGAGGAGCTGTCCTCCTCGGTGACGGAGATCGCGCGCCAGGTGCAGGAATCGGCGCGGATCGCGGGCGAAGCCGTCGGTCAGGTGAGCAAGACCAACGCGCGCGTCAGCGAGCTCTCCAAGGCCGCGGCCCGCATCGGCGACGTGGTCGAACTGATCAGCACCATCGCCGGCCAGACCAACCTCCTGGCGCTGAACGCCACCATCGAGGCGGCGCGCGCGGGTGAAGCCGGCCGGGGCTTTGCCGTGGTGGCCTCGGAGGTCAAGGCGCTCGCCGAGCAGACCGCGAGGGCCACCGGTGAGATCGCCCAGCAGGTCTCGGGCATCCAGGCCGCGACGGAGGAGTCGGTCGGCTCGATCCGGGAGATCAGCGGCACCATCGAGCGGCTGTCGGAGATCTCGTCGACGGTCGCCGCTGCCGTGGAACAGCAGGGTGCGGCGACGCAGGAGATCTCCCGCAACGTGCAGCAGGCCGCCCATGGCACCCAGCTCGTGTCGTCCAACATCGGTGACGTGCAGCGCGGCGCGTCCGAGACCGGCTCGGCCTCTTCGCAGGTGCTCTCGGCGGCACGCTCGCTGTCGGCCGACAGCAACCGCTTGAAGCAGGAAGTCGCCAACTTCCTGAACTCGGTCCACGCCGCCTGAGCCTCGAAAGCAAAAGGCCACGCGCATGCGCGTGGCCTCGCATTGCGACGTGCCGCGATCAGGCCACTTTTGTCGTCATGTGCTTGAACATGTTGCTGCGGGCCTCGTCGTCCATCTCCGCCTTGAAGGTGAACTTGTCCTTCAGCGCGATCGCGCGCGCCGCTGCAGGCCGCGCCGTGACCTCGTCCACCAGCCGCTTCACGTTCGGGTATCGCGCGAAGGCGTCGTCGCCGAGCTTGAACGGCACCATCCGCGCCCAACCCCACAGCGCCATGTCCACGATCGAATAACTGTCGCCGACCATGTAGCTGCGGCCTTTGAGGTGACCGTCGAGAATTTTGTAGTGGCGATCGGTCTCGAACTGGTAACGGTTATGCGCGTAGTCGTGGTTCTGGTCTTTCGGCGCAAAATGCTTGAAGTGCACGGCCTGACCAGAATAGGGCCCGACGCCGGTGGCGATGAACATCAGCCATGACAGCATCTCGCCGCGAACATTGGCGGCAGGCAGGAATTTGCCGGTCTTCTCGGCCAGATAGAGCAGGATGGCGTTGGAATCGAACACGATAGTGCCGTTGTCGTCGATCGACGGCACCTTGCCGTTCGGATTGATCTTCAGATAGTCCGGCGTGAACTGCTCGCCCTTGCGGGTGTCGATCTTCACCGGCTCGAAGGGCAGGCCGGCCTCTTCGAGATAGAGCGCGACCTTGGTCGGGTTCGGCGAACCGTTGAAATAGAATTTGAGCATCGGGCATCTCCCCTGTGTTTGTTGGCCGAAAGTGGAGGCAGCAACATGTCCGCTAGCGGCCTTGTCTTGCCTGAACCTTATCGGGGAGGGCAACCGGCGAGTTTGCCGGGCGGTATCTGCGTGTCACGCAGATCAGCCGGCGTAACAAAGGCCGATCGCCGCCGTAATGACCATGGCCGCGCCCACGACCTCCAGGCGCAGCCCGAGCCGGGTAGCGATATGCATGTCGGAGGCCCGCGCCGCGCGCTCGGATCCGCGCGCGTAGCCGTGCACGATGACATCGTGATTG
Organism: Bradyrhizobium sp. Ken51; assembly: GCF_055807435.1. Lineage (NCBI taxonomy): Bacteria > Pseudomonadati > Pseudomonadota > Alphaproteobacteria > Hyphomicrobiales > Nitrobacteraceae > Bradyrhizobium > Bradyrhizobium sp. Ken51. Next base: position 53,304 of record NZ_JBVVPB010000008.1, read on the forward strand.
AAGCTGTCATGGGCCTCGTTGCTGCTGGCGAGCCCGACACAGACCACGAGCACGCCAAACAAAGCGAGGCCGAAAAATCCCAGCAGCGCGATCAGGAACATCGGAAACATGCCGACCAGGAAGATCGGCAGCAGCGGCACCAGCAGCAATGTCTCGGACTGTCGTCGCATGGGAGCCGGCCGGGACGGGGACTGACTCGTCAAATCTAGCCCCGGCCATCGCGTCATTCAAGGCACCGTAGGGTGGGCAAAGCGAAGCTTGCCCACCAAATCTGTATCCCCGAGGCGCGATGGTGGGCACGGCGCAAGAGCGCCTTTGCCCACCCTACGCGACTGTTGGACTGAGCTACCCCGCCGCCATGCCGGCGCGGATCTCGGCACGGAGCTCGTCGATCAGCTTGAGACCCTTCTTGGTCTCGATGTGCCAGAAGGTCCAGCCGTTGCAGGCTTGCGCGCCTTGCGCCACCGCGCCCATGCGGTGGATGGAGCCGACCTTGTCGCCGAACATGATGGCGCCGTCGGCGCGGACCAGCGCGCCGAGTTTCTTCTTGGCGTCGAACAGCTTGGTGCCGGGCATGATCATGCCACGCTCGATCAATTCCGAGAACGCAACCCGCGGCGCTTCGCGCGCCGTCATGAACGGGGCGAGGCTTGCCTCCGGCAGCGGCTCGACCGCGGCGATGCGCGCTTGTGCCGCTTTCGCATAGGTCTTGTCGCGCTCGAAGCCGATATAGGAGCGGCCGAGGCGCTTTGCGACCGCGCCGGTGGTGCCGGTGCCGTTGAAGGGATCGATCACGAGATCGCCGGGTTTGGAGGACGACAGCAACACGCGCGCGAGCAGGCCTTCAGGCTTCTGCGTCGGGTGCACTTTCTTGCCATCGGCGCCCTTGAGGCGCTCCTCGCCGGTGCAGAGCGGGATCAGCCAGTCGGACCGTGCCTGCACGTCCTCGTTGGCGGCCTTCAGCGCCTCGTAGTTGAACGTGTAGCCCTTGGCCTTCTCGTCGCGCGCGGCCCAGATCATGGTTTCGTGCGCGTTGGTGAAACGGCGGCCGCGGAAATTCGGCATCGGATTCGTCTTGCGCCAGACGATGTCGTTCAGGAGCCAGAAGCCGAGGTCCTGCATGATCGCGCCGACGCGGAAGATGTTGTGATAGGAGCCGATCACCCAGATCGTCGCCGATGGCTTCATCGCGCGGCGGGCGGCAAGCAGCCAGGCGCGGGTGAAATCGTCATAGGCGGAGAACGAATCGAACTTGTCCCAATCGTCGTCGACCGCATCGACATGGGATTCGTCGGGGCGCTTGAGATCGCCCTTGAGCTGAAGATTGTAGGGTGGATCGGCGAACACCAGGTCGACCGAACCAGCCTGAAGCTTCGACATCTCGGCGACGCAATCGCCGAGGACGATGCTGTGCGAAGGAGACTCAAAATTTGTGCGGGGCGCCCTTGCAGACGCCCCGCGACGCGACTCTACCATGACTCAAGAACTCTGACTCAGGCGACGCTGTCGGCGACGCGGGACCAAACAACCGACTGACCGTTACATTGAAGCGGCAAAGTAAAAATCGACTTAACCCGCCGCTTTCGTGAGCAGCCTTCACCTCGCGCCTCGCACGCGGTTCGCTCCGCGCATTCGCCGTGTTTTGCAGTGTATTTGGTGTTTGTTCGCGTTGCGGGAGTGGCCAGAGCGCAAAAAAGACTCCAAATTTCTCTCGGAAAAAATTGCACGACGCCCGGAAAAAATTGCTGGCATTGCCATGCTGTCGCACTAGGCAATAATTGCCCAGCGGGATATTGATTAATGCAATGGAAATTTTACGTGTATGGCGCGTTGAGCTTTCGCGCTCTTGCGCCGGATTGAGCCAGGACCGAGGGAAGCCGCCATGCGCTACGATGATTTCCGCCGCAGCGACGACATCGAGGATCGTCGCGACGATGGTGGCGGCGGCGGTGGAGGAGGCGGGTTCGGCCTCCCCATGGGCGGCGGCGGGCTCGGGATCGGCACCATCATCGTGCTCGGCCTGGTCGGCTACGCCTTCGGCATTGATCCGCGCATCCTGATCGGCGGCGCCGAGATCCTCACCGGCGGCGGCCAGGCGCCGTCCTACCAGACCGATCGCCAATCGTCGTCCAACGCCAAGCGCGGCGCGCCGACCGACGAGATGGGCAGCATGATCTCCGGCATCCTCGGCGAGATCGACGATCGCTGGAGCGAGATCTTCCAGGCCTCGGGCCAGACCTTTACCGGTCCGAAGGTCGTGCTGTTCCGCAACGTCACCAATGGCGGGCGCTGCGGCCGGGCGGAGTCGGCGATGGGACCGTTCTATTGTCCGCCCGACAGGACCATCTTCCTCGACACCGGTTTCTTCCGCGAGGTCGAGACGCGTTTTCGCGGCTGCTCCGGCAAATCCGCCTGTAACTTCACCACCGCCTACATCATCGCCCATGAGGCCGGCCATCACATCCAGAACCTGCTCGGCATCATTCCGCGCGTGACGCGGCTGCAGCAGCAGGCCGGCAGCAAGGCGGAGGCCAATGCGCTGCAGGTAAAGGTCGAATTGCAGGCCGACTGCCTGTCCGGCGTCTGGGTCAACCGCGAGGCGAAGAAGCGGCCGAACTTCCTGGAGCCGGGTGATATCGACGCCGCACTCACCACTGCGAGCGCGATCGGCGACGATACGCTGCAGCGCCAGGCCACGGGCCGCGTCGTGCCCGATTCCTTCACCCACGGCTCGGCGGCGCAACGCAAGCAGTGGTTCATGACCGGATATCAGCAGGGCACCGTCCAGGCCTGCAACACGTTTGGCGGTGGACAGTAGGGGTTATCCGTCATCCTGAGGTGCTCGCCAATTGGCGAGCCTCGAAGGATGCGAGCCCGTGGCCCATCCTTCGAGGCGCGCAAGAGCGCGCACCTCAGGATGACGTCAGCGGGCGGGAAGAGAAGGTGCGTTGCAATGACCTCCATCGACGAAACAAAACAATTCGTTCCGCTCAATATCGCGGTGCTCACCGTGTCCGACACGCGCGCGCTCGCGGATGATAAATCCGGCCAGACGCTCGCCGACCGCCTCCTTGCGGCTGGCCATCATCTCGCCGCGCGCGAGATCGTCACCGACGACGTCGAGGCGATCCGCGCCATCATCCGCCGCTGGATTGCGGATGCGGGCGTCGATGTCGTCATCACCACCGGCGGTACCGGCTTCACCGGGCGCGACGTCACGCCGGAGGCGGTCGAGCCCTTGTTCGAGAAGCGCATGGACGGTTTCTCGATCGCATTCCACATGCTGAGCCACGCCAAGATCGGCACATCGACGATCCAGAGCCGCGCCACCGCAGGCGTGACCGGCGCGACCTACATCTTCTGCCTGCCAGGTTCGCCCGGTGCCTGCCGCGACGGCTGGGACGGCATCCTCAAAGCCCAGCTCGACTACCGCACGCGTCCCTGCAATTTCGTCGAGATCATGCCGCGGCTGGACGAGCACCTGCGCCGGCCGAAGTCGCAGGGCGCGACGGTGTGAGCGCTTGCTTCCCTTCCCCCCTTATGGGGGAAGGTGGCGCGAAGTCCCGCAAGGGGCGAGGCACATTTATGCGCATCTCGCCCGCTGTTGCAGCATCAGAGATCCCGCTCCCATGTTTCCCCAATCAGATGCTGCCCGAAGCTGTGATGCGGCTCGGTAGCGACGAGCTTGAATCCTGCACTTTGATAGATGCCACGCGCGGCGACCAGGATGCTCTGCGTCCACAGCGTCATCCTGCTGTAGCCCCTCTCGCGTGCGCCCTGAATGCATTGCTCGACCAGCGCGCGGCCGACACCGAGCCCGCGCGCTTTCTTCTCCACCTGCAACAGGCGCAGCTTGGCAATCTCGTCCGTGGCCTTGACTAGAAAGATCGAGCCGACCGGCTCGCCATCCACTTCCGCAATCCAGCAGTGCTCGCGCGCGGCGTCATAATCCTTGATGAACTGTGCGCAGATCTCGGCGACCAGGGCCTCGTAGCTGATATCCCAGTTGTAGTCGGCCGCGTAGGCGGTGGCCTGCCGCGAGATGACCCAGCCCATGTCGCCGACGCGATGGCTGCGCAGCATGAAAGCCGCGGGCTGGCTTCGACGCTCCAGCACAGCCTCGATGGTCGCCATGGCCTGCGTGAGCCGCGTCGCATCGCTAGCCGAAAGCTGAGCCAGCATTGCGGCGACCTCATTTTGCGAGCCCAGGTTCAGCTTGGCAAAGGTCTGGCGCCCCTTGGCGGTGAGGCTGAGCTGGTATTGCCTGCGATCCGCGGGCAGGGGCCTGCGGGTGATCAGGCCTTTTTCGTCGAAGCTTTGCACGATCCGGCTGAGATAGCCGGGGTCGAGGCCAAGCTCGTTGCCGATCTCCTTTGCGGCAAGGTCGTCGCGTTGCGCGAGCTCGTAGAGCACGCGGGCCTCGCTAAGCGAGAACGGGCTCTTTCCGAGGTGCTGGTCGAGCACGCCAAGCTTGCGGGTGTAAAAGCGGTTGAAGGCGCGGACCGCCGCGATGTGGTCGTCGGTACGGTTGAACGACATGGGACACCTCGATACTTGCCATTGTCAAATAACTATTTGACTTTGGCAAGTATCCAAGTGCCTCAGCCGACCATGACGATCCGGCTGCGCAGCATGATTCGTGATGAGCGGCCGAGCCGCCGGAGCAACCTCGCCTCGGAGCGGCGGGCCTGGGGCGGGTAGCCGCCGATGCGATCGTAGTGATCACGCGCGATCAAAAGTCCCTGATCGCCGAAGGGACCGACGAGCTTCCGCATCAGGGCCCGCAGGATATCGCGGAAGCCGGCATCGGCGTAGGGCGAGCGCGCATAGCGGAACACGGCCGCACGATCCCGGCCGCTGGTCGAGACGGACTGGATGAACTGGGTGGTTTCCTCGATCCAGCCGGTTTCCAGCACGGCGCCCGCAGGGAGGAACATCAGCCAGGACGAACGGGCCTGGAGTGCGCCGGCGGCGAGCGCGGCTCCTTGCGTGGATCCTTCGAAGCCGATGAAACGGCAGCCCGCGACGTCGGCAACGCGCTCGATGACTCCATTGCGGGTGCCGTCGACCAGGAGCACTTCCCGGATGATGCCTGCGGCGGCGCCCGGTACCAACGCGGCCAGAGTTGCGACCGCCGTCTGCTCGACGCCTTCGGTCGGAATAATTACGCTTAGCATGATTGAGGCTTCAGTCTCCGCACTTCGGGAGAAACGTAGCTGTTATACGTAGCTGTTATGATGTTGTCATAAACACGCGGCGCTGCCGAGTGCAACTTTTCGGACGGGCCGCGGTCTACGATGGTAAACCGCTGTAGCGATCGCATCCAAATATGTCCCGTGCGGGGTGGCAATATTGCCGAATGTTTCGGCGCCAGCTGTCCTGGACCGTATTAATCCAGAGGAGCCGCGATATTGCGCGATGGGCGGGCCGTTCGCAATCCTGCAAAGGGAGGATGCGCCAGCGGACGAGCGCGAGAACGTGAACGTGCAATCACGCTGCTGACAAGGGCTTCGAAATGAACGCCGATCAACTTGCTGTTAACTCGCCGGCAACATCGCCCAGGCCGGACGGCGCGGCGGCCTTGCGGATCCGCGCCGTGATGCTGGGCGAACGCATCAATCCCTCCGGCCTCGAGATGGGGGCGACCGTCTCCTCGACGCCGGCCGCCTTCCGCGTTCATGCCGGCCTTGCGGTCATTTTCCGCTACGGCGTCGTGGTGCTGATCGGTCTCCTCCCATCGGAGGAGAAGGTGCTGATCGACAGCCTGAAGACCCGCGTGATCGGCGAGCTCAGCCCCTACGAGGAGGAGATCGCGCATGCGCAACTCTGCAAGGACGAAAGCGCCGAGGCGATCCAGCCGGGAGGCCCGATCTGCCTCGCCAAATTCTCCGACGACCGGCTGCTGCTGATCGCGGACGCGCTTGCCAAGAGCACCTCGCTCGCGCGTGACGAGCGCCGCGTCGCCGCGGTCTTCGACGTGATCGAGCCGTTTGCGCGCATGCTCGCCGAGCAGGGCCGCACGCCGCCCCGGCGCAAGGGCATCCTGCAATTGATCGGCAATGCGCTTCTCGTCCAGCAGCGCGTGGCCGGCCGTGTTGCGGTGGCCGAGAAACCCGACGTGCTCTGGGAGAAACCCGAACTCGACCGGCTCTATGCTCGCCTTGAAGACGAGTACGAACTGAAGGAGCGCCTCGACACGCTCGAGCGCAAGCTCACCGCCGTGTCCGAGACCGCCAACGCGCTCACCGACATCATCGACACCCAGCGCTCGCTCCGCCTCGAGGTCGCGGTGGTGGTGCTGATCGTGATCGAGGTCGCGATCGGGTGTTTCCAGATTTGGTCGGGGACGCATTAGAACACGCGGGCCGCTGGATCAATTTACCCCGCGAGCGAGATGCTCGTGACTGCGCCCTCGCCCCTTGCGGGAGAGGGCAGCACCGCAAGGAGACACAACCTCACAGGCGTGAGGGGGTATTCCTCCGCATACTCACATGCATACGTGAGCGACGAAAGAACCCCTCATCCGGCGCTTCGCGCCACCTTCTCCCGCAAGGGGAGAAGGGAAGCAACGCCGATCCTACGCCGTTGATTACGAGCTGACGGCCCGCAGCACCGCCGCACAATGTCGTGCGATCATCAGTTCCTCATTCGTTGGAATGACGAAAACATCGACTGCGCTATCGCCATGGTTGATGCGCTCGCGCGCTGAATCATTCGCAGCGGGATCGATGCGCACACCGAGCCAGTCGAGACGCTCACCGATCGCGCTGCGGATTTCCCCGGCATGCTCGCCGATGCCGCCGGTGAAGACCAGGCAGTCCAGCCCGGCAAGCGTCGTCGCCATCGCCGCCACCTCCTGCGCGGCGCGGAAGGTGAAGAGCTCGACCGCCTCCCGTGCCGCAGCTTCGCTGCTCGCAAGCAGCGTGCGCATGTCCGAAGCGATGCGGGAGACGCCGAGCAGGCCCGATTCGTGATAGAGCAGGTGCTGGACGTCTTCGACCGACATCTTCTCGTGCTGTTGCAGATAGAGCAGCACGCCAGGGTCGATCCTGCCGCAGCGCGTGCCCATCACCAGCCCATCGAGCGGCGTCAGTCCCATCGTCGTGTCGATGCTGCGGCCGTCGCGCAAGCCGCACAGGCTCGCGCCGTTGCCGAGATGCGCGATCACGGTGCGCTTCGCAACGAGCTGCGGCGCGATTCGGGCGAGCCGTCCCGCGACATATTCGAACGAGAGACCATGAAACCCGTAGCGCCGGACGCCGCGCTCTTCATAACGTCGCGGAATGGCGAAGCGGCTCGCGGGCGGCGCAATGCCGTAGTGGAAAGCGGTGTCGAAGCAGGCGATCTGCGTCAGGTCGGGCCTTATCGCCTTGATAGTGCGGACCGGCGCCAGACACCGCGGCTGGTGCAGCGGCGCCAGCGGCGTCAGCTCTTCAAGTTTTGCGGTGACATCGTCCGTCAGCTCGACTGGGGCGGAATAGTCCGGACCGCCATGGACGACGCGATGGCCGACGGCGCCCAAGCGATGGTCGCCGAAACGATCCTCGATGAAGCCGAGCACGTCGGCGAACAGATGATCGCTGTCCGCATCCGATGCTTCCCGCCGTTTCTCGAACAGGTCTTCGCCCGCGGGGCTCTTCACGACGAGCCGCGGCTTCGTCTCGTGCTCGTCGAGCAGGCCCTTGCAGAGCAGGGTGGGCTCGGCCGCCGAGATATCGAACAGGCCGAATTTGATGCTCGACGATCCCGAGTTGAGAACGAGAACCGTGTTCAACATGGCTGCCGTCAATCGCCTGCCTCCGCCGGCGTGTTGCCGCCGGCGCTGTTCTGCCAGACCCATTCCTGGATTTCCGGCATGTCCTCGCCGTATTCGCGCACATAGCGCGAATGCTCGATCAGCTTGTCGCGGAATTGCTGCTTCACCTGCGCCGCCTTGGTCGCGAGCCCCGCCACGCGCTCGATCGCCTCGATCGCGAGGTGATAGCGGTCGAGCTCGTTGAGCACGACCATGTCGAACGGCGTCGTCGTGGTGCCTTCCTCGGCAAAGCCGCGCACGTGCATGCCGGCGTGGTTGGTGCGGTTATAGGTCAGCCGGTGGATCAGATAGGGATAGCCGTGATAGGCGAAGATCACCGGCTTGTCGCGGGTGAACAGGCCGTCGAAGTCGCGGTCGGACAAGCCGTGCGGGTGCTGCTCCCTGGGTTGCAGCGTCATGAGGTCCACGACGTTGACAACGCGGATCTTCAGCTCGGGCAGCGCCTTGCGCAGCAGGTCGACGGCGGCGAGCGTCTCCAGTGTCGGCACGTCGCCGGCGCAGGCCATCACGACATCGGGCTCGCCATTCGCATCTTCGGTGCCGGCCCAGCTCCAGATGCCGATGCCGGCATCGCAATGCGTGGCTGCCTCCTGCATCGACAGCCATTGCGGCGCCGGCTGCTTGCCGGCGACGATGACGTTGATGCGGTCATAGGTGCGCAGGCAATGATCGGCGATCCACAGCAGCGTGTTGGCGTCCGGCGGGAAGTAGATGCGAACGATGTCGGCCTTCTTGTTGGCGACGAGATCGACGAAACCGGGATCCTGATGGCTGAAGCCGTTGTGGTCCTGACGCCAGACATGCGAGGTGAGCAGGTAGTTGAGCGAGGCGATCGGGCGCCGCCACGGCAGATGCCGCGTCACCTTCAGCCATTTGGCGTGCTGGTTGAACATGGAATCCACGATGTGGATGAACGCCTCGTAGCAGGAGAAGAAGCCGTGCCGTCCGGTGAGCAGATAGCCCTCTAACCAGCCCTGACAGAGATGCTCGCTCAGGACTTCCATCACGCGTCCGTCCTGGGCGAGATGCACGTCGTAAGGTTTTGTCGGCTCCATCCAGACGCGTTCGGTGGCCTCGAACACCGCATCGAGCCGGTTTGACGCGGTTTCGTCCGGGCCCATGATGCGGAAATTGCGGGCCTCGGCGTTGAGGCGGATGACGTCGCGCAGGAATTTTCCGAGCTCGCGGGTTGCCTCCGCCGCGACGCCGCCCGGCTGAGCGACCTCGACGGCGAAGCTGCGGAAGTCCGGCAGCTTCAGCTCCTTCTTCAGAAGGCCGCCATTGGCGTGTGGATTGGCGCCCATGCGGCGATGGCCTTCGGGCGCGAGCGCCTGGAGCTCGGCAATGAGCGCGCCGTTCGCGTCGAACAGCTTTTCCGGCTCGTAGCTGCGCATCCACTCTTCGAGAATATTCAGATGCGCCGGGTTCTCGCGACAGTTCGCGACGGGCACCTGATGCGCACGCCAAAAACCTTCGACCTTCTTGCCGTCGACTTCCTTGGGGCCGGTCCAGCCCTTCGGGCTGCGCAGCACGATCATCGGCCAACGCGGGCGTTCGACGCTCTTGCGGCCGTCGCGGGCGTGCTGCTGGATCGACCGGATACTGGCGAGCGCGACGTCGAGCGCGTCCGCCATGATCTGGTGCATCAATCTGGGATCGTCGCCCTGGACGAACAGCGGCTCGTGCCCGAGCCCGCGGAAGAGATCGCGGATCTCGTCGTCGCGCATCCGCCCAAGCACGGTCGGATTGGCAATCTTGTACCCATTGAGATGCAGGATCGGCAGCACCGCGCCGTCATGCGCAGGATTGAGGAATTTGTTGGAATGCCAGGACGCCGCGAGCGGGCCGGTCTCGGCCTCGCCGTCGCCGACGACACAGGCGACGATCAGGTCGGGATTGTCGAATGCCGCACCATAGGCATGCACCAGCGCGTAACCGAGCTCGCCGCCTTCGTGGATCGAGCCCGGCGTTTCCGGCGCCGCGTGACTGGGGATGCCGCCGGGGAAGGAGAACTGCCTGAACAGCTTGCGCAGTCCGTCGGTATCGCGCGCGATATCGGGATAGATCTCGCTGTAGCTGCCTTCGAGATAAGTGTTGGCGACCATGCCGGGGCCGCCGTGGCCGGGACCGCAGACATAGATCATGCTCAGATCCAGCGCACGGATGACGCGGTTGAGATGGGCATAAATGAAGTTCAAACCGGGCGTCGTGCCCCAATGGCCGAGCAAACGCGGCTTGATGTGCTCGGGCCGTAACGGCTCGCGCAGCAGCGGGTTGTCGAGCAGGTAGATTTGCCCGACGGAGAGATAGTTCGCGGCGCGCCAATAGCGATCGAGGAGATCGAGGTCGCCGCTCGCGGCGGCCGATTGTTGTTGATTTGTCATATTGCTGCCGACCTTCACCCGGGATCGTCACCAACCGAGTTCCGGCGAGATCGATCCTTCGGCAGCATCAAACGGGATCGCCGTGACGCCACTGTTGCGTGAGGTCAAAAGCAAGCGCGCGAAGTTTGGGCAGCTCTACTGTGCATGGGGTTGTTTTCACGTTTTTTGTTTGTGTTCTTGATTTGTTCCTGCGGCGTGCTATCTTGGCTTCATGAGTCCAGCATCCTCTCATGCTCTCAAGCACCCGCCGGTCACGGCGCCCTCCGAGCCGGCGGGTGCGCCTTCTGACTTCCCTGAGCTGGCGGTCGCCATCGACCGCCAGCGCAGGCGAGGCCGGGGCGCGCAGTCGAACGCCAGCGGCCGCTTCGAGGCCGAGGCGCGCGTCGCCTTCGACGATGGCTGGCAGAGCCTTGAAGAACTGCCGCCGTTCAAGACCACGGTCGCGGTCGACACTTCGCGCAAAGTGATCACCCGCAACGATTCTCCCGACATAGGCTTCGACCGCTCGATCAATCCCTACCGCGGCTGCGAGCACGGCTGCGTCTATTGCTTCGCGCGGCCGACGCATGCCTATCTCGGCCTGTCGCCGGGGCTCGACTTCGAATCGAAGCTGTTTGTAAAGCCCGAGGCGCCGGCGCTGCTCGAGAAGGAGCTTGCGGCGCCCGGCTACGAGCCGCGGATGATCGCGATCGGCACCAACACTGATCCCTATCAGCCGATCGAGCGCGAGCGCAAAATCATGCGCGGCATTCTGGAGGTGCTGGAGCGCGCCGGCCATCCCGTCGGGATCGTCACCAAGTCGGCGCTGGTGACCCGCGACATCGACATTCTCGCGCGCATGGCCAAGCGCAACCTCGCCAAGGTCGGGATCTCCGTGACCTCGCTCGATCCGAAATTGGCGCGCACAATGGAGCCACGGGCGTCAACGCCGCCGAAGCGGCTGGAGGCGCTGAAGCAGCTTTCCGAGGCCGGCATTCCGACCACCGTCATGGTCGCGCCCGTGATCCCCGCGCTAAACGATTCCGAGATCGAGCGCATCCTGGATGCTGCCGCCCATGACGGCGTCAAGGAAGCCTCCTACGTGTTGCTGCGGTTGCCGCTCGAGGTGCGCGATCTCTTTCGCGAATGGCTGATGGCGAACTATCCGGACCGCTATCGCCACGTCTTCACACTGATCCGCGACATGCGCGGCGGCCGTGACTACGACGCGAAATGGGGCGAGCGCATGAAGGGGACCGGCCCGATGGCCTGGACCATCGGTCGCCGCTTCGAGATCGCCTGCGACAGGCTCGGGCTGAACAAGCGGCGCCCCAAGCTGACGACGGATCATTTTGCCAAGCCGAAGCGGAACGGCGATCAGCTCAGCCTGTTCTGAGGGACGAAGTGGAAGAGGCGTCGTATGAGTCAGGAACTGGCAGCTCCAATCCCGCGGCTCACCGTCATCACGCTGGGCGTGAACGACATCCGCGCCAGCATTGCCTTTTACGACGCGCTCGGTTTCTCGCGCCGGCTGAAGGTGACCGGTGAGGCCGTTGCGTTCTATGATACTGGCGGTCCGGTGCTCGCGCTGTTTCCGTGGGATCAGCTCGCGGTCGACGCCAAATTGCCTGATCACCCGAGGCCATCGACGTTCCGCGGCATGACGCTCGCATGGAACTGCCGCGCGCGTGAGGAGGTGGACGCGGTGCTGGCTTTCGCCGTCGGCGAGGGAGCCGCGCTGCTGAAGGCCGCGCATGAGACCGATTACGGCGGCTATTCCGGCTATTTCGCCGATCCTGACGGCCATCCATGGGAAGTCGTGGTCGCGCCCGGCATCGAGGTCGGCGAGGACCGGCGGGTGCATCTGGCGGAATAGGGCGGCTGACTTGAATAACGGGAATTGTCCGAGGTTCCCGGTTGCGCAGGCCATTCCGCTTGCGCACGATCCCGGCCATGATTCGGGATCAATCCGCCAAGAAGCTGGCCAAAGACGCGCCCAAGAAGGCTGCGCCTGAGAACAAGAAGGCCGCGCCTAAGAACGACAAGGCTGCGCCCAAGAAAATGGCCAAGGCGCTGGCGGGCACAAAGAGCGCCATCATCGTTGCTCCAAGCTTCCGCCGCGAGCGCGCGCTGATCAAGCGTGGCGTCTGGCCGGTGGCAGGCTGCGATGAGGCCGGCCGCGGGCCGTTGGCCGGACCTGTGGTGGCGGCGGCGGTGATTCTCGATCCCGACCGCATCCCGCGCGGCATCGATGATTCCAAGCGCCTGACGGCCGAGGAGCGCGAAAGGCTGTTCGACAAGATCTGCGCCACCGCCCAGGTCTCGGTGGCAGTCGCCTCGCGCGCCCGCATCGACCGCGATAACATCCTGCGCGCCTCGCTGTGGGCACTGAAGCGCGCCGTGGTGGCGCTGCCCGAGCAGCCCCGGCATGTCTTCGTCGACGGCCGCGACCGGCTGGATACGGAATGCGATTGCGAGGCCGTGATCGGCGGCGACGGCATCGTCCTGTCGATCGCAGCGGCCTCGATCATCGCCAAGGTGACGCGGGACCGCCTGATGTGCGCACTGGCTCAGGACTGTCCCGGCTACGGTTTCGAGCAGCACAAGGGCTACGCCGTGCCCGAGCACCTTGATGCGCTCAACCGCCTCGGCCCCACCGTCCACCACCGCAGCTTCTTTGCCCCTGTCGCCGCCGCACGCGCCAAGCACATGCCCTGGACGGTCGAGCCGGCGCAGGATCTGTTTGCGGTGACCGAGATCGAGCTGCAGGTGGATACGGGCTTGGAAGTCGACGCGTCGGCCAATCTCTAGCCGAGACTCGGTTGCCACGACGCGTCACGCCCTTTATCAAAACAGTCGTGAGCGAATAGGGCCGGCTTGACGGGTTGGCTGCATCTTTCGGACGTTGCATGCGGTTTACCTCCCTGGTCATCGAGCTCATTCGCGCGCGGCCGCGGCTGATCGTCTGGATCGTCGTGCTGCTCCAGGCCGCGATGTGGCTGTTCGTGGCGCTGGTGTTTTATCGCAGCCCGCCCGGCAGCCTCGCGACCCTGCTGGCCTTCGGCCGCGAATACCAGGTCGGCACTGATTTGGGCCCGCCCTTGCCGGTCTGGCTCGCCGACATCGCCTATCGCGCCGCCGGCGGCCACGTGTTCGGCGTCTATGTCCTGGCCGAGCTCTGCGGGATCGCGACCCTCATCACGCTCTATCATCTCTCCCGCGCGGTGGTCGGCCCCCAGCAGGCAGTGCTGGCCGTGCTGCTGACCATGACGCTGCTGGCCTTCTCCTCGCCCACACTCGACTTCAGCCCCCTGGTGCTGGCGCGGCCACTCTGGGCGTTGCTGCTGCTGCACTCCTGGCAGATCATCGGCCAGCGCCGCGGCAACGCCTGGTTCGCCTGGTCGATCGAGGCCGGCCTCTTGCTGCTGACGACGCCGGCTGCGATCTTCCTGCTGCCCCTGATCGTCGTCTTCGCGCTCGCCACCGCGGGTGGCCGCCGTACATTGCGCGCATTCGACCCGCTATTTGCGCTGGTGGTCGTCGCGGTGCTGGCTTTGCCCTATGCGGTGTGGCTGATGCGGGCCGAGGCACTCGTCTTGCCGGCCTTGCCGCAGGTTGCCGAGCTCAATGCCCGCGCACTGCACGCGGCCTGGCTGCTCGGGGGACTCCTGCTCGGTGCGGCGGCGATCCCGGCGCTGACGGTCCTCAACACCGGCTTGTTCGTTCCCAAGAGCGAGGAGGCGCCGATCATCTTCCGCCCGCCGGTCGAGCCGCTCGCGCGCAATTTCGTCTATTTCTTCGCACTCGCGCCGGCGCTTGGCGCGGTGCTGATCTCCGGTCTGCTGGGCCTCGACGCCGTCGTCGGCGGCGCCGGCGTCGTGCTGGTCTTGTCGGGGCTTGCCGTGGTCGTGGGGGCCGGCGACCTCATCGCGATGCGCCGCGCGAGAATGCTGCGGATGGTCTGGGCGGCCGCCGTCATCGCGCCCGCAATCGGCGTCGTGCTCGCCGTCCTGCTCCTGCCGTGGACCGGTGCCAACGAGATCGCGACCTCGATGCCGGCGCGCGCGATTTCGGACTTCTTCGACGAGAGCTTTGCCCGCCGCACCAATCATCGTCTGCGCGCAGTCGCCGGCGAGACCCAGCTTGCGAGCTTGATCACGCTGCATTCCGGCCGGCCGCATCTCTTCATCGATGCCGAGCCCGCGCGTACGCCCTGGATCAATCAGGCCAAATTCAGCGAGACCGGCGGCGTCGTGGTCTGGCGGGCCTCCGATACCGCCGGGACCCCGCCGCCGGACATCCTCGCGCGCTTTCCGGGCATCGTCCCGGAAGTCCCGCGCGCCTTCGAGTGGCTGGTGACTGGACGCCAGCAACTCCTGCGCATCGGCTGGGCCATCGTGCGGCCGAAGGGGACTTAGTCGCTCGCCCTTTCCCTCGTCATTGCGAGGAGCGCTTGCGACGAAGCAATCCAGAGTCCCTCCGCGGAAAGATTCTGGATTGCTTCGCTGCGCTCGCAATGACGGGGAGAGGTCGTACGGCTCCTCACGCGCCCGCCAGCGCCTTCGCGATCGCGCGCAGATCCTGCCAGGCCAGCCGCTTGTACGACGGCGAGCGCAACAGATAGGCCGGGTGGAAGGTCGGCAGCGCGCGGATGGTGCGCGCGCCCGTCTCGTAGTCGAACCAGCGGCCGCGGGTGCGCATGATGCCTTCGCGGGTCGACAGCAGCGTCTGCGTCGAGGGATTGCCGAGCGTCACCAGCACATCCGGATTCACCAGCTCGATCTGGCGCTGGATGAATGGCAGGCAGATTTGCGTTTCCTGCGGCGTCGGCGTGCGATTGCCGGGCGGCCGCCAGGGGATCACGTTGGCGATGTAGGCGGTGCTGCGGTTGAGGCCTATGGCTCCTATCATCAAATCGAGCAGCTTGCCGCTGCGTCCGACGAAGGGCAGCCCCTCGATGTCCTCGTCGCGGCCCGGTGCCTCGCCGACGAACATGATGCGCGCCTGCGGATTACCGTCGGCGAAAACCAACCGTGTCGCTGTGTGCTTCAGCGCGCAGCCGTCAAAGCTCTGCATCAACTCGCGCAGCGCCTCCAAGGTCGGCGCGGTGCGTGCGGCCTCGCGCGCCGAGGCGATCGCGATGTCGGGCGCGGGTGCCGCCTCGCCGCGGATGACCGCGGGAGCCGCAACCGGCCGTGGCGCCTCGAGCGGAGGTGCGGCGCGCGGGGCCGCAGGCGGGGCGTCGACTTCCGCCAGGCGGTCAATCGGTTCCTCCACGAGCGCGCAATCGACACCCGCCTCCAGATAGAAGGCGAGAAGCTCTCGGACGGTGGGCGCGGGTTCGGGGATCATTTGGAAAGTCAGACTTTTATATCAGTTTGGAGCGCCTTGCACCCCGGCGGAACGCGATTCCGAGGTTGTCCTACCCGGAAAAATCGGAAACAAGAGGGCGCAATCGACCAAGGACCGTCTCAAGGGCTGAGATCAGATGAGCACCGAAGAACTTCCCCCGCGCGAATCCATGGAATTCGACGTCGTCATCGTCGGCGCCGGCCCCTCGGGCCTGGCTGCGGCGATCCGGCTGAAGCAGATCAATGCCGATCTCAATGTCGTCGTGGTGGAAAAGGGCTCCGAGGTCGGTGCGCATATTCTCTCCGGCGCCGTGATCGACCCGGCCGGGCTCGACAAGCTGATCCCGGACTGGCGCGAGGATTCCGATTGTCCGCTCAAGACGCAGGTCAAGGACGATCGCTTCTACTGGATGACGGGCGGCGGTGCGATCAGGCTGCCGAACTTCATCATGCCGCCTCTGATGGACAACCATCACTGCTATATCGGCTCGCTCGGCAATGTCTGCCGCTGGCTCGCGCGCAAGGCAGAGGCGCTCGGCGTCGAGATCTATCCGGGCTTTGCCGCCGCCGAAGTGCTCTATGACGAGCAGGGCGCGGTGAAGGGCATCGCCACCGGCGACATGGGCATCGGCCGGGACGGCAAGCCGAAGGACTCCTTTACCCGTGGCATGGAATTGCTTGGCAAGTACACGCTGTTCGCGGAAGGCGCGCGCGGCAGCCTGACCAAGCAGCTCATCGCGAAGTTCGCGCTGGATACCAAGAGCGAGCCTGCGAAGTTCGGCATCGGGCTCAAGGAAGTCTGGCAGATCGATCCCGCCAAGCACCAGAAGGGCATGATCCAGCATTCGTTCGGCTGGCCACTCGATCTGAAGACCGGCGGAGGCTCGTTCCTCTATCACTACGACGACAACCTCGTTGCCGTCGGCTTCGTCGTGCATCTCAACTACGACGATCCGTATCTGTCGCCGTTCGACGAGTTCCAGCGTTTCAAGACCCATCCGTCGATCCGCTCCACCTTCGAAGGTGCCAAGCGGCTCGCTTATGGCGCACGCGCCATCACCGAGGGCGGCTATCAGTCGGTGCCGAAACTCAGCTTCCCCGGCGGCGCGCTGATCGGCTGCGCGGCCGGCTTCGTCAACGTTCCCCGCATCAAGGGCGTGCACAACGCGATGGGCACGGGCATGCTCGCCGCCGAGCACGTTGCGTCAGCCATTGCCGCCGATCGCGCCAATGACGAGATCGTCGACTACGAGAATGCCTGGCGCTCCTCCTCGGTCGGCAAGGATTTGTTCCTGGTCCGCAACGTCAAGCCGCTGTGGTCGAAGTTCGGCACGGTGCTCGGCGTTGCGCTCGGCGGCTTCGACATGTGGTGCAACACGCTGTTCGGCGGCTCGCTGTTTGGCACCCAGTCGCATGCGAAGCCCGATCGCGCGACGCTCGATCCGGCCAAGACCCACGCGCCGAGGGCCTACCCGAAGCCGGACGGCAAGATCTCCTTCGACAAGCTTTCGTCGGTGTTCCTGTCCAATACCAATCATGAGGAGGATCAACCGGTCCATCTCAAGGTCACGGACATGAACCTCCAGAAAACCTCCGAGCACGACGTGTTCGCCGGTCCCTCGAATCGTTATTGCCCGGCCGGCGTCTATGAGTGGATCGAGGAAGGTTCGGGCCCGCGCTTCCAGATCAACGCCCAGAACTGCGTCCACTGCAAAACCTGCGACGTGAAGGATCCCAACGGCAACATCACCTGGGTTCCCCCGGAGGGCGGCGGCGGTCCAAACTACGAGGCGATGTAGGCGGGGTCAGCAAGCCACGATCCATGTGACCCAAGCCCAATGTGACCAATATTGCGTGACATTGGCCCTATGACGCACGTTCGCGTGAGAACCCGGCCGCGGTCGCGGTCCGTGGTCACGATAAGGCCATACTGGCGGCGTCTTGGGGCGCTCTTGACCGGTGACTTGGCCGATTTGGGGCGTGCGGAGGCGATCGCCCGGCCCGAATCCTTGCGGTGAAGCGCCAAAAGCGGCATTGTCGGCCCGACAGTTCCGGGTCCCCATGCCACCGGCCGCGTTCGCATGCGATACGGCCTTCTGCAAACCCAGGCACTACCAACTCAAGGCGAGCCCTGATGCTTTCAAATCGTTTCAACCGTTGGACTGTTGCCGCCATTGCCCTCATGGGCTCAGCGATCGCGACGGTCCCCGGCGCGGTCCTGGCGCAGACGCCGGACCATCCGTCCGACACGGCGGCGCAGTTTCCGACCCGAAACGATCTGAAGGCGCTGACCACTTCCGGCAGCTATCTCGCCGCCCGCCACGCCAGCGTCGAGCGCGATGCGGCCTCTGCCGCCGCGTTCTATCGCTCGGCCCTGCGCACCGATCCCAAGAACAACGAGCTGCTTGACCGCGCTTTCATCTCCTCGGTTGCAGACGGCGACATCGATGAGGCCGTCAAGCTCGCCGAGCGCATCCTGACCATCGACAAGACCAACCGCGTTGCACGCCTCGTCGTCGGCGTGCACGATCTCAAGTTCAAGAAGTATGCGGCCGCGCAGACCAACATCAACCAGTCGATCCGCGGTCCGATCACCGATCTCGTCGCCACGCTGCTGTCGGGCTGGGCCGCCTATGGTGCGGGCGATGCCAAGGGCGGCGTCGCCACCATCGACAAGCTGGCCGGTCCGGAATGGTATCCGCTGTTCAAAGACCTCCACGCCGGCATGATCCTCGAACTCGCCGGCAAGGAGAAAGACGCGGGCACCCGGTTCGAGCGTGCCTACAAGCTCGACGATTCCATGCTGCGCGTCACCGAGGCCTATGCGCGCTGGCTGTCGCGCAACAAGGACTCGGCCGCCGCGACCACGGTCTACCAGGCTTTCGACAAGAAGCTCGCCCGCCATCCGCTGATCGTGGAAGGGTTGCGCGACACCAAGGCCGGCAAAAAGATGCCGCCGCTGGCCGATAGCGCGCAAGCCGGCGCCGCAGAAGCACTCTACGGCATCGGCGCCACGTTGACCCGCCGCGGCGGCGAGGATCTGGCGCTGGTCTATCTCCAGCTCTCGCTCTACCTCCAACCCACCCATCCCCTGGCGCTGCTCTCGCTCGCCGATCTCTATGAATCGGTGAAGCGGCCGCAGATGGCGATCAAGGTCTATGAGCGGGTGCCGTCGTCCTCGCCGCTCAAGCGCAACGCCCAGATCCAGCTCGCCATCGATCTGGATTCCGCCGACCGCACCGACGAGGCGATCAAGATCCTCAAGGGCGTCACCACTGAGGACTCGAAGGATCTCGAAGCGATCATGGCGCTCGGCAACATCGAGCGCGGCCGCAAGAAGTTTGGCGAATGCGGCGCAACCTATTCGCAAGGCGTCGACGTGCTGCCGGCCGGCAACGACAAGGCCAACAGCGTCTGGTACTATTATCGTGGCATCTGCGAGGAGCGCTCCAAGCAGTGGGGCAAGGCCGAAGCCGACATGAAGAAGGCGCTCGAGCTGCAGCCCGACCAACCGCACGTCCTCAACTATCTCGGCTATTCCTGGATCGACCAGGGCATCAATCTCGACGAAGGCATGAAGATGATCAAGCGGGCGGTCGAGCAGCGCCCGGATGACGGCTACATCGTCGATTCCCTCGGCTGGGCCTATTACCGCATCGGCAATTACGAAGACGCGGTGAAGAACCTCGAGCGCGCCATTGACCTCAAGCCCGAGGATCCCACCATCAACGACCACCTTGGCGATGCCTATTGGCGCGTCGGCCGCACGCTGGAAGCCAAGTTCCAGTGGGCCCACGCCCGCGATCTCAAGCCCGAAGCGGATGAGCTTCCGAAGATCGAGGCCAAGATTGCAAACGGTATGACCGACGACAATTCGAACTCCTCGGCTGCGCAGGCGGAGAAGGAGAAGAAGAAGGACGACGGCAAGGGCGGCTGAGTGAGTTGAAGTTGGGGGCGTGTCGTCAATGCCGGCGTTGATTGAAGAAGGGCGCGCGAAGGTCAATCTGAGCCTTCGTGTGGTCGGCCGTCGTACCGATGGCTATCATGATCTCGAAAGCGTCGTCGCCTTTGCCGACTGCGCCGACCGGCTCACACTGGAGCCCGGCGGCGAGCTGAAGCTCACCACGACGGGGCCGCTTGCGGCGGCCTGCGGCGATATGGCCGACAACCTCGTGTTCAAGGCGGCCAAGCTCCTGGCCGAAGCCGTCCCGAACCTGAAGCTGGGCGCCTTCGCGCTCGACAAGGTGCTCCCGGTTGCGGCCGGTATCGGCGGCGGCTCGGCCGACGCCGCGGCGGCGCTGCGGTTGCTGGCGCGTCTCAACAATCTGGAACTCGACGACCCGCGGCTGCAGAAGGTTGCGCTTGCGACCGGTGCCGACGTGCCGGTGTGTCTGTTCTCGCGCGCCTGCGACATGACCGGTGTCGGCGAGCAGCTGCTGCCCTTGATGCTGCCGAGCATGCCCTGCGTGATGGTCAACCCGCGCGTGCCGGTCGCGACCAAGGATGTGTTCCAGGCGCTGGGCCTGCGCAACGGCGAGCTTCTGGTCGGCGCCACGTCCGTCTTCGACGCCCCGGCCTGGCCGGGCGAGGGCGCCTCCATTGACGATTGGGTCGACTCGCTCAAGGCCGTCGCCAACGACCTCGAAGCGCCTGCGATGCGCATCGAGCCGGTGATTGGGGACGTGCTGGAAGCCTTGCGTGGCTCCGCCGGCGTCAAGCTTGCCCGCATGTCCGGCTCGGGTGCGACGTGCTTTGCGATCTGTGGCGCATCTGCCGAGGCGCATGCCGCCGCTGAGAAGATCCGCAGGGATCATTCCGGCTGGTGGGTGCATTCGGGGACGTTGAGCTAGGCCAGCGAGAGAAACTCCCGGATCTCACTCAACACCTCCTGCGGCTTGTCATGTTGCAGCCAGTGTCCGGCCCCGGCGATGGTCTCGACGCGCGCCTGCGGGAAGTAGCGCTCCAGGCCCGCGGCCCTCGCGCCAGCCAGAAAGCTTTCGCCGGCATTCAAGAGCAGCGTCGGACAGGTGATGCGCGACCACAGCCCGATGTGATCGTCCGGCCAGAGCCGGTGCGGCGCAGAGGCGCGCTGGTAGGGATCGAACTTCCAGCTATAGGTGCCGTCCTCGTTCTGCCGCGCGCCGTGGGTGGCGAGATGCAGCGCGAGGTCGCGGGACAGCCGCTTATTGTGAAGCACCATCTGCGCCGCAGCGTCTTCGAGGGTCGAATAGCGGCGCGGTGCGCGGTCGTGCAGCTTGTCGAGCTGGCCGACCCATTTGCCGATGCGCTCATGCACCGGCGGTTTTGGTGTATCCGGCAACATCGTCACGCCGTCGAGCACGACCAGCTTCGAGACCTGTTCGGGGAATGCCCCTGTAAAGATGAGGCTGACCATGCCGCCCATGGAATGGCCGATGAGAGTGACTTGAGGTGCTGCGATGGCACGGACGAGCTGGGCGAGGTCGTACACATACTCCGTCAGCGCGTAGCTGCCGCCTTTTGTCCAGTCGGAATCGCCGTGACCGCGCAGGTCGGGTGCGAGCACGTGAAAATGCGGCTGCAGCGACCGGGCGATGACGTCCCAGCTCCGGCAGTGATCGCGGCCGCCGTGAACCAGGATGGCGACAGGCGCGCCGTCGTTGCCCCAGTCGGCATAGTGCAGCCGCAGGCCGTGAGACTCGTAACTGCGGCTTTGCGGAGCGAGCATGGTGGCGCTATCCATTCACGGGCCGTCGGGCCAGTGCGAGCGACAGGCCGAGCCCTGCGATGAAGACGCCGGAGCCCTGGGTGAGACGTCGCATCAAATGCGGCCTTCCGATCAACTGCGTGCGTGTCGCGGAAGCCATCAGCACCACCACGATATCGGCGAGTGTGTTCAGCGTCACCGAGATCGCACCCAACGTGATGAATTGCAGCGTCGGGTTCGATCCCGCCGGGTCAAGGAACTGCGGAATGAAGGCGAGGAAGAATGCGGCGGTCTTCGGGTTCAGCGCCTCGACCAGCACGCCGTCGCGGAAGGCGCGCTTGTCGCCGACGGGCTCGCTGTCGAATGACAGCACACGACCGGCGCTGCGAAATGTCCTGATCCCGAGCCAGACCAGATAGAGTGCGCCGACAAATTTCACGGCGGCGAACAGCTCGGCGCTGGCAAGGATGATCGCGGAGATGCCGAGGCTGCCCGCGACCACATGAACCAGCCCGCCGAGCGCGGTGCCCGCGGTCGATGCAAAACCGCTGGCGCGCCCTTCCGACAAGGTCCGTGCCGCCACGTAGAAAATACCGGGGCCGGGAATGGCGGCGATGAGACAAGCGGCGGCCAGGAACAGCCAGAAATTCGTGTTGATCATCCTGCTTTGGTAGCGATGCTTGCCGCGATTGCAAGGCCCGTCAATTAAGGCCCGTCGTTTAGCCCATCCGGCGGAAGATCACGCTGGCATTCACCCCGCCGAAGCCGAACCCGTTCGAGATCGCGTGCTGCATCGGCATCGGGCGCGCCACACCGGCGACGATGTCGATGCCGTCAGCGCCGGGATCAGGGTTTTCGAGATTGAGCGTCGGCGGCGCGATCTGGTCGCGCAGGGCGAGCACGGTGAAGACCGCTTCCAGTCCACCGGCAGCACCGAGCAGATGGCCGGTGGCCGATTTGGTCGCGCTCACGGCGATGCCGCGGTTGCGGCCGAACAGCGCGGCAATCGCGCCAAGCTCGCTCTCGTCGCCGGCCGGCGTCGATGTCGCATGCGCGTTCAGATGCTGCAAATCCGCGGGCGCAAGCTTGGCCTGCCGGAGCGCGATCTCCATCGCGCGCCGGGCGCCGTCGCCGTCAGGCGGACCCGACGTCATGTGATAGGCGTCGGCGGTCGTACCGTATCCGACGATCTCCGCAATCGACGTCGCGCCACGCGCCAACGCATGCTCCAGCTCTTCGATCACCAGGATGCCGGCGCCTTCGCCCATGACAAAACCGTCGCGGTCGCGGTCGAACGGGCGCGAGGCGCGCGCGTCATTGAACCCGCTCGACAGAGCACGGGCCGCAGCAAAGCCGCCGAGGCTGACGATGTCGATGCAGGCTTCCGCGCCGCCGCAGATCGCCACATCAGTCTCGCCCGCGCGGATCATCCGCGCAGCATCGCCGATCGCCTGAACGCCGGCGGCGCAGGCCGTGACCGGTGTGCCCAGCGCTCCCTTGTAGCCGTATTTGATCGAGATGTGGCCGGCGGCGAGATTGGCGAGGAAGGAGGGGATCGTGAACGGCGACAGCCGGCGCGGGCCGCGGTGTTCGGTGATGCGCACCGCCTCCGCCATGGCCGGAAAACCGCCGACGCCGGAGGCGATGATCGTCGCGGTTCGTTCCTGCGCCGCCGCGTCCTGCGGCATCCAGCCGGCCTGCGCAATCGCTTCTGCGGTGGCGAGCAGCGCGAACAGGATGAAGCGGTCCATCTTGCGCTGGTCTTTCGGCGCGGCGGCCTGCGCGGGATCGAAGCCGCCGTCCGCGTCATCGGCCTTGTCGGGCACGAGGCCGGCGATGCGTGCGGGCAGCGCCTGCGACCATTCAGGCAGCGGGCGCAGCCCGCTTTGACCGGCCAGTAGCCGGCGCCACGACAGTTCGACACCGCAGCCAAGCGGCGATACCGCGCCCATTCCCGTCACGACGATACGACGCATGTCAGTCTCCAGCCGGCGCGACGGCCGGGTTCATGGCTTTGAGCGAGGTCAACCGTTTGCGCATGACACGGCTGGCGCGGGGACCCGCGATAATGACCGCATTGGTGAGCGTGATCGGCTGCATGTCGGCGGCATCGACCACGACAGGATTAAAGGGGCGACGATTGCGCCGGTTCGCGAGCAGGATGGCTTCGCCCTTCGGGGCGAGATGCTTGTTGCCCCAGGCGAGCAGGGTTGCGACCACGGGGAAGAAGTCCCGCGCCTTGTCGGTCAGCACATATTCATAGCGCGGCGGCCGTTCATTGTAGCGGCGGCGGACGAACATGCCGCTTTCGGTGAGATGGGCCAACCGCCGCGACAGGATATTCGGCGCGATCCCGAGGCTTTGCGAAAATTCGTCGAACTTCGTTGCGCCCTGGAACGCATCCCGCAGGATCAAGATGCTCCACCATTCGCCGACCGTCTCCACGGCGCGGCCGACCGGACATTCCTGGATGGAAGGGGATTTGGGCTGCATGGGGGGAAGGTAGGAGAGTTACTTGCAAAATGCAAGTTACTAGACGAACCGTTGGAACACTCCGACGGGTGTGTGCCGCAAGATGGCGCATAGGATTTGACTGCAAGTTGGAAGGCGGCCCTCGCACACCTAGCTCGTCATTGCGAGCGCAGCCAAGCCATCTAGAGTCCCTCTGCGGGAAGATTCTGGATTGCTTCGCTGCGCTCGCAATGACGCTGTTGATGCAGTGGTGGCTCGTACCTCAACGATGTCGTCCCGGCGAAGGCCGGGACCCATACCCACGACTGTTGTTGTGATGCACGATGGTGGCCACAGCCGCTAAGACAACGCCGACCGGGGTAATGGGTCCCGGCCTTCGCCGGGACGACACTGAGGGTGTGGTTACTAGCAAGCGCTAAGGATGCGAGAAGCTAATGCGACCGTGCCAGGCAGAACGCCACGACCTGCTCCAGCGCGCTCTTCATTGGCGAGGACGGGAACAGCGCCAGCGCGTCCACCGCCATGGCGCCGTAGTGCTGGGCGCGGCTGCGCGTGTCTTCGAGCGCACGATGCTTGTTCATCAAGCCGATGGCGTGGTCGAGGTCGGTGTCGCCGATCTCGCCGCGCTCGAGCGCGCGGATCCAGAAGGCGCGCTCGGTGTCGTTGCCGCGGCGGAAGGCGAGCACGACGGGCAGCGTGATCTTGCCCTCGCGGAAATCGTCGCCGGTGTTCTTGCCGAGCTTGGCGCTCTTGCCGCCATAGTCGAGCACGTCGTCGACGAGCTGGAAAGCGATGCCGAGATTCATGCCGACCGAGCGGCAGGCGGTCTGCTCCGCCTTCGGACGGTTGGCGATCACGGGGCCGACCTCGCAGGCGGCCGCGAACAGCTCGGCGGTCTTGCCGCGGATCACGGCGAGATATTCGTCCTCGGTGGTCGCGGTGTTCTTGGCGGCGGCAAGCTGCATCACCTCGCCCTCGGCGATAGTCGCGGCGGCCGCGGAGAGAATGTCGAGCGCACGGAGCGAGCCGACCTCGACCATCATGCGGAAGGCCTGGCCGAGCAGGAAGTCGCCGACCAGCACGCTCGCCTCATTGCCCCAGAGCATGCGTGCCGACAGCTTGCCGCGGCGCATCTCGCTCTCGTCCACGACGTCGTCATGGAGCAGGGTGGCGGTATGCATGAACTCGACGCTGGCGGCGAGCTTGATATGGCCGTCGCCGGTGTAGCCGGCGAGGTTGGCCATGGCCAGCGTCAGCATCGGCCGCAGGCGCTTGCCCCCGGAGGAGATCAAATGGTTGGCGACCTCCGGGATCATGGTCACGTCCGAACCGGTCCGCGACAGGATCGTGGCGTTGACGCGCTCCATGTCACCGGCGACAAGGGCAACCAGCTCTTCGATCGACGCGCCGGGAGTTTCGAAAGGTACGATGACGGCCACGCCGGTCTCCAATATTTGCCCCGGAAGGGCTATTCTGATGGAAAGACAATAGAAACTGGACGGGGATGCGGCAAGGGCCGTGGAACCATTGACATTTGGCGCTTAATCCCCGTCAGGCAGGAGGCCTGTGTTTTGCGAGAACTGGTTCGGACCAACGATATGGTGCTGGTGTCGGCGATCGGCGCGCTGCTCGACGGCGCCAACATCCATCATCTGGTGCTGGACCAGAACATGAGCATCATCGAGGGCTCCCTCGGCATTTTGCCGCGGCGGATCCTGGTCCATGAGGACGACGCCCTCGAGGCCCGGCAGCTCCTGACCGAGGCCGGCCTCAGCCACGAACTGCGCGGCGATGAGTGAAGCGCTGGCAGACCTCACCGAGGACGCCTTTCTCGGCGGGCAATTGCGGCTGAAGCAGAAGCGGTCCGGCCATCGCGCCGGGCACGACGCCATTCTGCTCGCGGCGGCGACGGAGGCGAGGGCGGGCGACCGCGTCGTCGATCTCGGCGCCGGCATCGGCGCGGCGGGCCTTGCGTTGGCGCGGCGCGTTCCGGGGATCAGGCTCGGCCTGGTCGAGATCGATCCCGAGCTGGCGGAGCTTGCGCGCGCCAATGCGGCAGCGAATGCGATTGCCGCCGAGACGATCGTGCTCGACGTCACCGCGGACGCGCAGGCCTTCGTAGCCAGCGGGCTCGCGCCGGACAGCGTCGACGTGGTGCTGATGAACCCGCCCTTCAACGATCCCGCTCGCCATCGCGGCTCGCCCGATCAGGCGCGCCAGATCGCGCATGTGGCGACGGATGAGACGCTGAATGCCTGGGTGCATGCGGCGCGGCGCATCCTCCGATCGAATGGCGCGCTGACATTGATTTGGCGCGCAGATGGGATCGCGGAGGTTTTGGCGGCGCTGTCTCGCGGCTTCGGCAGTCTCGCGATTCTGCCGGTTCACGGTGAAGCAGGACGGCCTGCGATCCGCGTGCTAGTGCGCGCGATCAAGGGCGGGAGGGCCCCGGCACGATTGCTGCCGGGCCTCATGCTCAACGAGGAGTCACGTGTGCCGAAAAAAGAGGTGATGGATATTCTGGAGGGAAGAGCGGTTCTACCCCTGGTGGAACCGTGCTGAGCTATTGCGGAAGCGATTCCGACTGCTGCTCTTGGGGAGTCGTCAAGCGGATCGCCATGAACAGCGCACCGATCAGCAGCATCAGCAGATAGATTTTCATGGTGTTCTCCGCTGGCCCATTGCAGCCTCTCAACGGGGTTTCTGCAAAACACGTTCCGGGCCCTTCCAATGACAGTCGCGTGATAAGAAATAGTTAATCAGAGGTAACGGCATGGCCGAACAATTGAACGATCGTGAGAGTTCCGGCCTGGCCGACAAGCTCATGCAATATCTGCCGGCGCGCTTCCGTCCCGGCACGGCCGTGGTGCCGGTGGTGCGGTTGTCCGGTGTGATCGGCGCAGTGACGCCGCTGCGCCCGGGTATGACGCTCGCGACCGTTTCGCGGGTGCTGGAGCGGGCGTTTTCGACCCGCAACGCCAAAGCGGTGGCGCTGGTGATCAATTCGCCCGGCGGCTCGCCGGTGCAGTCGCGCCAAATCTACCTGCGCATCAAGCAGCTCGCGGCGGAGAAGAAGCTGCCGGTGCTGGTGTTCGTCGAGGACGTCGCGGCTTCCGGCGGCTACATGATCGCCTGCGCCGGCGACGAGATCATCTGCGATCCGTCCTCGATCCTCGGCTCGATCGGCGTGGTTGGCGGCAGCTTTGGTTTCCAGGAAGCGATCAAGCGACTCGGCATCGAGCGGCGCCTCTACACCGCCGGCGCGCACAAGGCGATGCTCGACCCGTTTCTCCCCGAAAACCCCGACGACGTCGCCAAGCTGAAGGCGCTCCAGCGCGAGATCCACCAGATCTTCATCGCCCTGGTGAAGGAGAGCCGCGGCGCGCGGTTGAAGGGCTCCGACGACACCCTGTTCACGGGCGAATACTGGGCCGGCGAGAGTTCGATCGCGCTGGGGCTCGCCGACAGCATTGGCGATCTCCGCTCAACTCTTCGTGCCCGCTTTGGCGAGAAGGTTCTCACCCCCGTGATTGCCCAGCCGACCGGTCTGCTCTCCAGCCTTTTGGGCCGGAAATCGCCCGGCGCGGGGCAGCTTTCGGCCATGGAATCAATGGCCGGCCTGCCGGACGACCTGATCTCGGCAGTCGAGACGCGGGCGATCTGGGCGAAATTCGGGTTCTAGATGGAGCCCTGCCGCGCCATTTGGCCCCAAGGAGACTTGAAGCCGAGCCAATTGCGGCGCGGCCCGGTCTGCGCAAGAATGTGCGTGGGGGCTGAGCACTGAACAAGGAACGACCGATGCCGCCGTTCGTCGCATTCGCGGGCGTCCTGGGCGGGCTTGCCGTGGTCCGCTGGGCCTACAAGACCGCTGTCAGGATCAACCAGGAGCTGGAGGAGATGCGCCTCTCGCGCGTCGCCGAGGCCGCCCATATGGGAGCCGTCCAGACCCTGAAACAGGATCCCGTGACTGGAGCCTATCGGCCGGGTTAGTTGGTGCAGTCGTCATGGCCGGGCTTGTCCCGGCCATCCGCGTCTTGCCTGACGCACGAAGAACGTGGATGCCCGGGCCTTCGCCTCGCCGAAGCGGCTTCGGCCGCGCAGGCGGGACAAGCCCGGGCATGACGGACAACTGGGCCCGAATCCACCCCCTTTGCCTTGATTCCCACCCCTGCCGTCGATACGGTCCCGCGCGATTCAACCCCCCGCGAGAGCCCGATCTGACGATGGACGCCTCCTTGCCCGCCCATATGCGCCCGGAACGCTCGTTCCAGGGTTTTATCCTCGCGCTCCAGCGGTTCTGGGCCGAGCAGGGCTGCGTGATCCTGCAGCCCTATGACATGGAGATGGGCGCGGGTACCTTCCATCCGGCGACGACGTTACGCGCACTCGGGCCAAAGCCCTGGAATGCGGCCTATGTGCAGCCCTCGCGGCGGCCCAAGGACGGCCGCTACGGCGAGAATCCGAACCGGCTGCAGCACTACTACCAGTTCCAGGTGATCATGAAGCCGTCGCCGCCGAACCTTCAGGAGCTGTACCTGAAGTCGCTCGCCGCGATCGGCATCGATTCCGCCATGCACGACATTCGCTTCGTCGAGGACGATTGGGAGAGCCCGACGCTGGGCGCCTGGGGCCTCGGCTGGGAGTGCTGGTGCGACGGCATGGAAGTCAGCCAGTTCACCTATTTCCAGCAGGTCGCGGGTGTCGAATGCGCGCCGGTCGCGGGCGAACTCACCTATGGGCTCGAGCGGCTCGCGATGTACGTGCAGGGCGTCGATCGCGTCTACGACCTCAACTTCAACGGCCGCGACGGTGACGCCAAGGTCACCTATGGCGATGTCTTCCTGCAGGCCGAGCGGGAATATTCGAAACACAATTTTGAGATCGCGGACACCGCGATGCTGTTCGAGCAATTCAAGATGGCTGAAAGCGCGTGCAGAAAGTACCTAGAAGCTGGCTGGAAGGACGGCAAGCGCGAGGCCCATCTGATGTCGCTGCCGGCCTATGACCAGTGCATCAAGGCGAGCCATGTGTTCAACCTGCTCGACGCGCGCGGCGTGATCTCGGTGACCGAGCGGCAGAGCTACATTCTTCGCGTGCGCGAATTGGCAAAAGCTTGCGGCGAGGCCTGGATCCATACTGAAGCGGGCGGAGCTGCCTGATGCCCGATCTTTTGCTTGAACTGTTTTCCGAAGAAATCCCCGCGCGCATGCAGGCCAAGGCGGCGGAGGATTTGCGCCGCATGGTCACCGACAAGCTCGTCGCCGAAGGTCTCGTCTACGAAGGCGCCAAGGCGTTCGCGACGCCGCGCCGCCTCGCGCTGACCGTGCACGGCATCCCTGCGCGCCAGCCTGACCTGAAGACCGAACGCCGTGGACCGAAGATCGGCGCGGCCGATGCCGCCGTGCAGGGTTTTCTGAAAGCGACGGGTTTGACGTCGCTGGATGAGGCCAAGATCCAGCGCGACCCGAAGGGCGACTTCTACATCGCGCTGATCGAGAAGCCCGGCCGCGACGCCATCGACGTGCTCGCGGAAATCCTTCCCGTCATCATCCGCACCTTCCCCTGGCCGAAATCGATGCGCTGGGGCGCGCGCTCCGGCAAACCAGGATCGCTGAGCTGGGTGCGCCCGCTGCACGCGATCATTGCGACGTTCGGGCTCGAAACCGAAGAGCCCGATGTCGTCAAATTCTCGGTGGACGGCATCGAGGCCGGCCAGACCACCTACGGCCATCGCTTCATGGCACCTAGCGCGATTTCCGTGCGCCGCTTCGAAGACTACGAAGCGAAGCTGAAGGCGGCAAAAGTCATCCTCGATCCGCAGGCGCGCAAGGACATTATCTTTGCCGACGCCAAGGAGCTGACCTTCGCGCAAGGGTTCGAACTGGTCGAGGACCAGGTGCTGCTCGATGAGGTTTCGGGCCTCGTCGAATGGCCCGTCGTCATGATGGGATCCTTCGAAGCGGAATATCTCGCGATCCCCGATGAGGTGATCCGCGCCACCATCCGCAACAACCAGAAGTGCTTCGTCGTCAAAGATCCCAAGACGGGCAAGCTGACCAACAAGTTCGTCCTCACGGCGAACATCGAGGCGCCCGACGGCGGCAAGACCATCGTCGCCGGCAACGAGCGCGTGATCCGTCCGCGCCTGTCGGATGCGAAGTTCTTTTATGAGACGGATCTGAAGACGAAGCTGGAAGACCGGCTGCCGAAGTTCGAGCAGATCGTGTTTCACGAGAAGCTCGGCACCCAGGCCGCGCGCATCATGCGGATCGAACGCCTCGCCGCTGAGATCGCGCCGCTCGTCGGTGCCGATGTCGCCAAGGCAACGCGCGCCGCGCATCTGGCGAAGGCGGATTTGCTGACGGAAGTCGTCGGCGAATTCCCCGAGGTGCAGGGCCTGATGGGCAAGTACTACGCGCTGGCCCAAGGCGAGGATGCCTCCGTCGCCGCGGCCTGCGAGGAGCACTACAAGCCCCAAGGGCCAGCTGATCGCGTGCCGACCGATCCGGTCAGCGTCGCAGTGGCGCTCGCGGACAAGCTCGACACCCTTGTTGGCTTCTGGGCGATCGATGAGAAGCCGACGGGCAGCAAGGACCCGTATGCGCTGCGTCGCGCGGCGCTGGGTGTGATCAGGATTGTGCTCGAAAATCAGGCCAAGATTAGTTTGCGAGAACTCGCTTGGGGGCACTTAGAGCGCTCGTACGACAAACAATACTTGGAAGTTGCAGAAAAGCTTGATGACCTAATGGTCTTTTTCGAAGACCGGCTTAAGGTCCAATTGCGAGATCAGAAGGCGCGTTACGATCTCGTCGATGCGGTTCTCAACACTGGTTCGTTGGTTCAAGGGCATCCAATAGTGGCAGTCGTCCGCCGCGTCGAAGCACTCGGAAAATTCCTCGACACTGACGACGGCAAGAATCTGCTGGCAGGCACCAAGCGCGCCAGCAACATTCTCTCGATCGAAGAGAGGAAGGATAAGCGCTTGTTCGACGGCGCACCCGATGCCTCACTCTACGCTCTTAGCGAGGAGAAGGCGCTGGCCCAGGCGATCGATGAAGTGACGGACGAAGCCCGTACCGCCGTCGCCAAGGAAGATTTTGCTGCCGCGATGAGCGCGATGGCAAAGCTCCGTCCGCCGGTCGATGCGTTCTTCGAGAAAGTTCGCGTCAACGACGAGGATGCGAAGGTGCGCGAGAACCGCCTGAAGCTGCTCAACGAGATCCGCAGCGCCACGCGTGCGGTGGCGGATTTCTCGAAGATCCAGGATTGATCTCGTGCCCCGGACGCAGCGCAGCGCTTCTTAGCAGTGCGCTGCAGAGCCGGGGCCCATGCTGCTGCGTGCTCGCGGCTTCTGGGGCCCGGGTCTGCGCTTCGCTTGCCCGGGACACGAGAGCAGCACCCACACACGAAGCACAAAAAAGCCCCGCCCGGCGGGGGGAGGACCGGGCGGGGCCTGATGTCCGACTAAACTGCTCGCGTCAGCCTGATTGATGTGACGCGCCGGACACCTAGTTGATCCCTCACAACGCTAGTCCATCACCTCGACGATGCGCCGCGAGCGCGGCTCGACCAGCACGGTCTCGCCGTTCACGACGGTGTAGCGATAGGTGGTGGCGCCGAAACGTTGCGGCACGTCATAATAGGTGACGCCGCTTTCAGGTAAGGTGGCACCGACCACCACGCGATCCGGGATGCGGAAAGCCGGCACACGTTGTTCAACGACATAGTCGCGGAAAGCCGGCCGCTGCTCGACCGCAATGGTCGGGCCACTGTCGACGACGACGGGCGCGCGTCCCACGGTGACGCTGCTTTGCGCCTGCGCCGCAAGGGGCGAGCCGATCGCGGCCGCGAGCGCTGCAAGAGCAAGAATCCTGTTCCGCATGGGCAACTCCTTCGAGAAGGTTTTCGGGAAGCGCCAATGGCGCGACCGGTTGCCAATGCATGCGTCTTCGCGATGTTCCGGAAAATGCCCGCCGCATTCGCGGCATTTTCGGGCAGTTTTCGCGAAGCCGGGAACTCGCGCGTGCCCAGTGCGTCTCTACCCGCGGAACCCAGTCCGCTATGATCCCGCCGCGATTCGCCCCCACCCCACGGAAAGAAAATTCATGCACATCACCGTCGCCCACATCTCGCCGATCCTGTCGCTGCTTGCGGGTGTGCTCATCCTGATCATGCCACGCCTGTTGAACCTGATCGTCGCGATCTTTCTCATCATAAATGGTGCGATCGGGCTCGGATTGTTGAAGTGGCTCCATCTCTAGGCCTTCATTCTACGGAACTCTCCGACTTGCGCGGACCTGCCCAAAGTGGTGTAAGGCCCGCAATTACCCATTCCTCTCGCAGGTTGTGTGCAAGCTATGGCCAAAGCCGCCTCGAAAACTCCAGCGAAAATGCCAGCGAAATCAAAGTCCTCCGCCAAGGCGAAAGCCGCGCCGGCGGCCCGCAAGGCACTTGCCAAGCGCGCTCCGAAGCCGATGGCCAAAGCCGCTGTTAAGCCGGTTGCCAAGGCTGCTGCCAAGCCGGCTGTGAAGCCTGCCGCCAAGGCTATTTCCAAGGCTGTTGCAAAGGCACCGACGAAGCCGGTTGCGCCGAAGGTCGCCGTGAAGTCGGCACCGAGCAAGGCTGCCCTAACCAAGGCTGCGCCTGTTGCGGCCAAGGCCGGCAAGTGGGTGTTCACCTTCGGGGACGGCAAGGCCGAAGGCAAAGCGGAGATGCGCGACCTGCTCGGCGGCAAGGGCGCCAACCTCGCCGAGATGGCCAATCTCGGCCTGCCGGTGCCTCCGGGCTTCACCATTCCGACCTCGGTCTGCACCTACTTCTATGCGCACGACAAGTCCTACCCGAAGGAATTGAAGTCGCAGGTTGAGAAGGCGCTCGACCATGTCGGCAAGTTGACCGGCAAGATCTTCGGCGATTCCAGGAACCCGCTGCTCGTCTCCGTGCGTTCCGGCGGCCGCGCCTCGATGCCGGGCATGATGGACACGGTGCTCAATCTCGGCCTCAACGACGAGACGGTGGAAGCGCTGTCGGAACTGTCCGGCGATCGCCGCTTCGCCTATGACAGCTATCGCCGCTTCATCACCATGTATTCGGACGTGGTGCTCGGCTTTGAGCATCATCATTTCGAGGAAATCCTCGACACCTTCAAGGACAGCCAGGGCTACACGCTCGACACGGATCTCACCGCCGACGACTGGGTCGATCTGGTCGGCAAGTACAAGGACGCGGTCGCGCGCGAAACCGGCAAGGATTTTCCGCAGGATCCGCACGACCAGCTCTGGGGCGCGATTGGCGCGGTGTTTTCATCCTGGATGAACGCCCGCGCGGTGACCTACCGCAGGCTGCACGACATTCCGGAATCCTGGGGCACCGCGGTCAACGTGCAGGCCATGGTGTTCGGCAACATGGGCGAGACCTCGGCGACCGGCGTTGCCTTCACGCGCAATCCCTCGACCGGCGAGAGCAAGCTCTACGGCGAGTTCCTGATCAATGCGCAAGGCGAGGACGTGGTCGCGGGCATCCGCACGCCGCAGGACATCACCGAGGAAGCGCGCAAGGACTCGGGCTCCGACAAGGCGTCGATGGAATCGGCGATGCCGGAGGCATTCAAGGAGCTGACGCGGATCTACACGCTGCTCGAGAAGCACTACCGCGACATGCAGGACATGGAGTTCACGGTCGAGCAAGGCAAGCTCTGGATGCTGCAGACCCGCGGCGGCAAGCGCACCGCGAAAGCGGCGCTGCGCATCGCGGTCGAACTCGCCAATGAAGGCCTGATCACCAAGAAGGAAGCGGTGACGCGGATCGACCCCGCCTCGCTCGACCAGCTGCTGCATCCGACCATCGACCCCAACGCCAAGCGCGACGTGATCGCGACCGGCCTGCCGGCCTCGCCGGGTGCGGCCTCCGGCGAGATCGTGTTCTCCTCGGACGAAGCGGCCAAGCTTCAGGCCGACGGCCGCAAGGTGATTCTGGTCCGGATCGAGACCAGCCCCGAAGATATCCACGGCATGCACGCCGCCGAAGGCATCTTGACCACCCGCGGCGGCATGACCTCGCATGCTGCGGTGGTCGCGCGCGGCATGGGCAAGCCCTGCGTCTCCGGCTGCGGCACCATCCGCGTCGATTACGGCCGCGGTACCATGAGCATCGGCTCGCGCACCTTCAAGACTGGCGACGTCATCACCATCGACGGCTCGCTAGGCCAGGTGCTCGCCGGCCGCATGCCGATGATCGAGCCCGAGCTGTCCGGCGAGTTCGGCACGCTGATGAAATGGGCCGACCAGGTCCGCAAGATCGGGGTGCGCGTCAACGCTGACACGCCGGAGGACGCGCACACCGCGATCAAGTTCGGCGCGGAAGGCATCGGCCTCTGCCGTACCGAGCACATGTTCTTCGAGGAGACGCGCATCCGCACGGTGCGCGAGATGATCCTCTCCGAGGACGAGCAGTCGCGACGCGCTGCGCTGGCAAAGCTGCTGCCGATGCAGCGCGCCGACTTCGTCGAGCTGTTCGAGATCATGAAGGGCCTGCCCGTCACGATCCGCTTGCTTGACCCGCCGTTGCACGAGTTCCTGCCGCACACCCATGCCGAGGTCGAGGAAGTGGCACGCGCCATGAACACCGACCCGCGACGCCTGGCCGACCGTGCGCGCGAGCTCTCGGAATTCAATCCGATGCTCGGCTTCCGCGGCTGCCGTATCGCGATCGCCTATCCCGAGATCGCCGAGATGCAGGCGCGTGCGATCTTCGAAGCGGCGGTCGAGGCCGAGAAGCGCACCGGCAAGGCCGTCGGCCTTGAGGTAATGGTGCCGCTGATCGCCACCAAGATGGAGCTCGACCTCGTCAAGGCGCGCATCGATTCCACCGCGAAGGCAGTGATGCGCGACACCAACACCAAGCTGACCTATCAGGTCGGAACCATGATCGAGCTGCCGCGCGCCTGCCTGCTCGCGGCCGAGATTGCGGAGAGCGCCGAGTTCTTCTCGTTCGGTACCAACGACCTCACGCAGACGACGTACGGCATCAGCCGTGACGATGCCGCGAGCTTCCTCGGGACCTACGTGTCCAAGGGCATCCTGCCGATCGATCCCTTCGTCGCGCTCGACCAGGAAGGCGTCGGCGAGCTCGTCAAGATCGGCGTCGCACGGGGTCGTAAGACGCGCGCCTCGCTGAAGGTCGGCATCTGCGGCGAGCACGGCGGCGATCCCGCCTCCGTCGCCTTCTGCCACGCGATCGGTCTCGACTACGTCTCCTGCTCGCCCTACCGCGTCCCGATCGCTCGCCTCGCCGCCGCGCAAGCCGCGCTCGGCAAGGCGGTCGCGAGCCAGGCATAAGCGACGAGTTGAAATGTTGAGAGCGAAAGAGGCGGGGCAAAACCCCGCCTCTGTCATTTGAAGCGATGCTCTCGCCACACCGTCATCGCGACCACCACACACTCGCTGTCATCGCCCGGCTCGACCGGGCGATCCAGTACGCCGAGACGTCAGTGCTTGAACGCAGAAGCCTCGGCGTACTGGATGCCCGCCTTCGCGGGGCATGACAGCGGTTGTTGATGTGACGATGGAACCGAACCGCGCGGCCCGTAGCGATACGTGCGCGCAAGGGTTCCTTCACCATTCGCGTTGACCAATTGTTTACCCCGTCGCGTGAGGGCGCATTTACCAAGGCGCATCGTCACCCCGTGAAAACACCTGCGATTGCTTGCGTGTGCCGCATGCGCAACGCCGATTAACGCCCCGGCAACCTAAATTAGATACTCACGATAAAGATCGAATTGCACGGATGTACTGCGGCTCGATTTTTCTAGCGTAAGCGTAGCGTGAGCGTATCGATGTTTTTGTTGCGTACCCATCCGAAGGGCGCGCGGTTCGCGTCCTTCGGCATCGGTCTCTGCATCTTCGCATTGATGCCGAGAGAGACCGGCTATCAGGACATTGCCTCGCTGCTGGCGCGCCAACCCGGCGTCGCGGAGCGTTGGCAGAGGCAGGTGTTCTCTGCTGCGTCCTCCATCCAGCTCGCCACTTACAGTTTTTCCCGGCCGATCGGCACTTCGGCGCCGCAGAGCGCGATGGTTCGCCTCGCGAGCCTCGACGGCCGCGACGTCACCGGCGGGATCAGCCGCAATCCGGCGCTTCAGGCGCCGCCGCGCTACCAGGCCGCCGATTTTCCCAAGGTCGATCGCTCCATGAAGGGTGATCGCCTCGCAACGGTCATACCGACGCAGGCTCCCGAAGCGGGCGCGCCGACGGCAGCGCCGACGCAGGAAGATCCCGCGACGTCGAACAGCTCGGTGTTCGGCGCCAAGACTGTCGCTTTGCCACAGGCGATGTCGCCGGAGTCCGCGGCCGTGCTCGACCCCGAACTCGCGGAAGCGCTGCGCGCGCCGCCGTTGCCGCAATACACCAATGCGCCACAAGCCAGCGACGCTGCGCGCTCGCTCGCGCTCCAGCCGCTCGAAGCGCTGAAGCAGGCCACCATTCCGGCTGCACCGCCGCGCGATCCATTCCGCGTCAAAACCTCGAACCTGTTCTTCGGCAGCTCCTCGCTCGGCGGCAATGTCGAGAGCATCGAGAGCTGGCAACCTGGTGCGGAGCCGCTGATCGTGATGCCCGACCCCGACATGAAGGTGACGGCCTCGCTGTCGCCGCCGTCGGTGGATATTGCGAGGGATATCGAAAGCGGCGAGAGCGTCGCGCCGAAGGGTGAGGTCAACGTCGACAACCAGCGCGCCAGATCGCCGGCGGAGCGGCTCGCACTCGACGACAAGTCGCGCGCGAAGTCCGAAAAATGCCTCGCGGAAGCCGTCTATTTCGAGTCTCGCGGCGAGGCCGTGCGCGGCCAGATGGCGGTTGCGCAGGTGGTGATGAACCGCGTGTTCTCCGGAAAATATCCGGACACGGTGTGCGGCGCCGTCTATCAGAACAAGCACCGCCATCTCGCCTGCCAGTTCACCTTCGCCTGCGACAACAATGCCGACGTGATCCGCGAGCCCGAGATGTGGGAGCGTGCGAAAAAGATCTCGAAGGCCATGCTCGACGGCCAGATCTGGCTAGCCGAGGTCGGCAAGTCCACGCACTACCACGCCTATTGGGTGCGCCCGTCCTGGGTCGCCGAGATGAAGAAGATGTACAAGACCGGCGTCCACACCTTCTATCGCCCGCGCGCCTGGGGCGACGGCAGCGAGGAACCGAGCTGGGGCACCCCCGCGCAGACCGCCGCGCTCTCCGCCGAGCTCACCCAGGAAGCCAAGAGCTCCGCCGAGATGGGCGTAAGCGAACGAAGGTAGGCGTTCACAAGAATTCGTCATGCCCGGGCTTGTCCCGGGCATCCACGTTCTTTGCACCGAGTCGCAAGGCGTGGGTGGCCGGGACAAGCCCGGCCATGACGGAGAGGTAAGACCGACCTCACGCCTCGATATCCAACGCGCAGTCGAAATTCGGCGCCGAATGCGTCAGCGCGCCGGCTGAGGCGTAGTCGACGCCGGTCGCCGCGATGGCTGGGATCGAGTCCAGGGTGACACCGCCAGATGCCTCCAGCTCGAGGCGTCCCTCGTTGATCCCAACGGCTTCGCGCAGCGTCGCAATGTCCATGTTGTCGAGCAGCGCGGCATCGGCAAGGCCGGTGTCGAGCACCTCGCGCAACTGCGGAAGCGTGTCGACCTCGATCTCGATCTTGACGAGATGGCCGGCATGGGCGCGGGCGCGCTCCAGCACCGGGCGGATGCCGCCGGCGACCGCGATGTGGTTGTCCTTGATCAGGATCGCGTCGTCGAGCCCGAAGCGGTGATTGAAGCCGCCACCGCAGCGTACCGCGTATTTCTCCAACGCGCGCAGCCCAGGCGTGGTCTTTCGCGTGCAGCAGATTCGCATCCGGGTGCCCTCGGTGCGCGCAACATAGTCCGCCGTGAGCGTCGCAACGCCCGACATGCGGCCGACGAAGTTCAGCGCGGTCCGCTCCGCCGTGAGGATGGCGCGTGCCGGCCCCGAGATCGTCAGCACCTGCTGTCCGCGGGCGACGCGCGCGGCGTCGCGAACATGTGCGCGTACCTCGATGTCTGGCGAAAGCTTTTGCAAGGTGGCGAGCGCCAGCAGCAAGCCGGCGATCACGCCGGATTGGCGTGCGACCAGGATCGCTTGCGCCTTCGTTGCCTCGGGAATCGTCGCAAGGGAGGTGATGTCGCCGGCGCGGCCGAGATCCTCGCCAAGCGCGCGGAGCACGGCCTCATCGATCGCGAGCGGGGAGAGGAAGGCGTCGGGATATTGCAGAGAGGTCGGGGTGATCATGGGAAGACTCCGTCAGACGGTCAAGGGTTGCGCGGTTCGTGGTTTCGGGCGTTCGGTCAGGCTGTCCGCGATCTCGCGCACTGCTGCGAGCGTGGTCATGGTGCGTTGCGCGAGGGCGGGAACGTCCGCGGAATGGTCGGAGCGGAAATGCGCGCCGCGGCTCTCGCACCGGTTCGAGGCCGACGCCGCCACGAGCAGGGCTGCCGTTGCCATGTTGCGGACCGCAATGCTCGTGGCCTCGCGCTCGAGCGCGGCGAAGCTGCGAACCGCGTCCGCAAGCCCGTCACCATCGCGGATCACGCCGACATGCGTGCTCATCAGCATCCGCAGCCGCTTCACGGCCGCAGCATCCGGCGCGCCGCCCCGCGGCGTCGTCACGTCCGCAAGGCGGGCGGGCGAGGGAATGGCGCGGCCGGCGATGTCGTCGGCGATGCGCGCGGCGTAGACCACGGCCTCCAGCAGCGAATTCGACGCCAGCCGGTTCGCGCCATGCGCGCCGGTGGACGAGACTTCGCCGCCGGCCCAGAGCCCGTCGATCGAGCTGCGGCCGCGATCGTCGACCGCGATGCCGCCCATGTGATAGTGCGCCGCCGGTGCGATCGGGATGGCCTGCGTGGCGGGATCGATGCCGGCGGCGATGCAGCTTGCATGAACGGTCGGGAATTTGTCGGCAAAACGTGCGCCCAGCGCCTGCCGCGCATCGAGGAAGGCGCCGCGCCCCGCCGAAATCTCCGCGAACACGCCGCGGGCCACGATGTCGCGCGGAGCGAGCTCGGCGAGCGGATGGCGCGCCGCCATGAAACGCTCGCCACGGCCGTTGATCAGCGTCGCGCCTTCACCGCGCAACGCTTCGGTGGCGAGCGGCGCGGGATCGCGACCGACCATGATGGCGGTCGGGTGAAATTGCACGAACTCGGGATCTGCGATCACCGCGCCGGCGCGTGCGGCGATCGCAAGGCCGGATCCGCTGGCCTCGCGCGGATTGGTGGTGACGGCATAGAGATGGCCGATGCCGCCCGTCGCGAGCACCACCGTCCGCGCAGCGAGCAGGATCGGGCGTGCTGCGGCCTCGCCGGTTTGGCGCAATTGTAGGCCGGTGACGGCGCCATCCCCGGTCAACAGCGCTTCGGCGACGAAGCCTTCGATCAGCCGGATCGACTGCGCGCGCCGCACGGCATCGCTCAGCGCCGCGATGATGGCGGCGCCCGCGCCATCACCGCGCACATGCACGATGCGGCGCGCCGAATGTGCGGCTTCGCGCCCGACTGCGAGCCGGCCTTCGGGATCGCGGTCGAACGGCACGCCGTAGGCGAGAAGATCGTGAATCCGCGGCGCGGCTTCCCGTGCGATGCCGAGCGCGACCGCTTCGTCGACGATGCCGCCGCCGACCGCGATCGTGTCCGCGGCGTGCGCCTCCGGCGTATCGCCTTCAGCCATTGCCGCGGCGATGCCGCCTTGCGCCCATGCGGACGACGCGCCCTGTCCGAGCGGCGCGGCCGAGATCAATGTCACGGGCCGCGGCGCGAGCTTGAGCGCGCAAAACAATCCCGCAAGGCCGCCGCCGACGATGATGACGTCGTCGGAGCGGGGGAAGTCGTGGATGGTATTTGTTGTCATAGCTTTCTCCAAGCTCTCGCCGTCGTCCCGGCCTAGTGCGCAATTGCGCACGGGGGGCCGGGACCCATACGTCGCAGTAGCTGTTGTTTGGCTCAGCTGTTTGACGCTGTCCTTTGCAACGACGGCGTTCGGTGGTTATGGGTCCCGGCCTTCGCCGGGACGACGGATGTGTGTCGCTAGTTCTTCAGATTGATCATCCGCTCGACCGAGCGCCTTGCACGTTTCGCAAGTGCGGGATCGATCGTCACTTCCTCACGAAGCGTCAGCAGGCTCTCCAGAATGTTGGCGAGCGTGATGCGCTTCATGTGCGGGCAGATGTTGCAGGGGCGCAGCATTTCCACATCCGGCAGCTCGGCGCGCACATTGTCGGCCATCGAGCATTCCGTGATCATCACCAGCCGCCGCGGCCGCCGCTCGCGCACCCAGTTGATCATGTGCGCGGTCGAGCCGGTGAAGTCGGCCTCGGCCAGCACGTCCGGTGGGCATTCGGGATGGGCGATGATCTGCACGGAGGGATCGGCCTCGCGGTAGCTGCGCAGCTCGGCGCCAGTGAAACGCTCGTGCACCTCGCACGCACCCTTCCAGGCGATGATCTTCACGTCGGTCTTCGAGGCCACGTAAGTGGCGAGATATCGGTCCGGCAGGAAGATCACACTCGGCACGCCGAGGCTCTCGACCACCTGCACCGCGTTCGACGAGGTGCAGCAGATATCGACCTCGGCCTTCACCTCCGCGGAGGTGTTGACATAGGCAACGACAGGCACGCCGGGAAATTTTTCGCGGAGCAGGCGAACGTCGGCGCCGGTGATGCTGGCGGCGAGCGAGCAGCCGGCGCGCGTATCGGGAATCAGCACCGTCTTGTCCGGATTGAGCAGTTTCGACGTCTCCGCCATGAAGTGCACGCCGCACTGGACGATGGTGCCGGCCTTCACCCTGGTGGCTTCGACCGCGAGCTGGAGCGAATCACCGCCTATGTCGGCGACGCAGTGGAAGATCTCCGGCGCCTGGTAATTGTGCGCGAGGATCACCGCGCCCCGCGTCTGCTTCAGCTCGTTGATGGCCTTGATCGTCGGGGCCATCAGCGGCCATTCGATCGGCGGGATGACGTGTTTCACGCGCTCGTAAAGCGCTGCGGTGGCTCGCTCGACCTCCGGAGTCCATTCCAGCGAAGGCATCGGCAGCGAAGGTCCGGTTCGCGCCTGCTCGGCCCGTGCCGTGGTGATGACGTGGCCCTGGGGCCGGTTGGCAAAATCGTCGGGACCGTAAATTCCAGTTAGCGGCATCCAAGCCTCCCGTGCATGTAGTTTATACTCATTATGAGCATATATAGAGCCTGAGAAATCCGGGCGAGGGCCCGGTGGACTATCAAATATGCTCAGCTTGAGTAAATCGTAGATAACACGCCGCGCGGCGAGCCGCCAGATCTTGCCGCACACATTTCCGTCAAGTCGAAGCCCCGGCTCCGTCAGGTCGGGCTCCCGGCGCGTCGGCTGACGCCGCGAGGAAAATGCAATGCTCCCGCGCCAGCCCTTCGCGGGATGCAATCGTTTTTGACTTGGGATTTTCATGCAGATGCATTAAACGAGCTGGCTCGCGGCTGCCATTTGCGAATCCGCGACGACGCACGAGGAACAGCATGTCGGCACAAATTGGCGAGCTCGGTTCGGTCTCCCGTTCCTCCACCTGGCGCACGCCGGCGATCATCATTCTCTGCGGCTGCGCGATCGGGATGCTCGGCTTCGGCCCGCGCTCGGCGCTCGGCTTCTTCGTGCAGCCGATGAGCCATGAATATGCCTGGGGCCGCGACGTGTTCGGGCTCGCGATCGCGTTTCAGAATTTGCTGTGGGGATTGGGCCAGCCCGTCGCCGGCGCGGTCGCCGATCGCTTCGGCCTGTTCCGGGTGATGTGCGTCGGCGCTCTGCTCTATGCCGGCGGCTTGCTCCTGATGCGCTATTCCTCGACTCCGCTGTCGCTGAACATCGGCGCCGGCGTCATGGTCGGCTTCGGTCTCGCCGGCTGCTCGTTCAATCTGGTGCTCTCGGCGTTCACCAAGCTCTTGCCGGCCGAGAAGCGCGGCCTTGCGCTCGGCGCCGGCACTGCGGCGGGATCGTTCGGGCAGTTCCTGTTCGCGCCGATCGGTGTGGCCTTGATCGACAATTTCGGCTGGCAGCAGGCGCTCACCGTGTTCGGTTTCCTGATGCTGCTGATCATCCCGCTGGCGCTGGCGCTCTCGACGCCGCCGGTCGCAAGCACGGCAAACGCGGCGCCTGCGGACCAACAGACCTTCACCAAAGCACTCGCGGAAGCCTTCGGCCATCGCTCCTACGTGCTGCTTGTCCTCGGCTTCTTCACTTGCGGCTTCCAGCTTGCCTTTATCACGGTGCATTTGCCGGCCTTCCTGGTCGATAGCGGCATCTCCACGCAAATCGGCGGTTGGGTGATCGCGGCGATCGGCTTGTTCAACATCATGGGATCGCTGAGCGTCGGCTATCTCCAGAACAGCCTGCCCAAGCGCTACATCCTCTCGACCATCTATTTCACCCGCGCGCTTGCGACGCTTGCCTTCATCTCGTTCCCGATCACGCCGTTCTCGGCGATTGCGTTCGGAGCGGTCTCCGGCCTGACCTGGCTGTCGACCGTGCCGCCGACCTCGGCGCTGGTCGCGATCATGTTCGGCACGCGCTGGTTCGCCACCCTCTATGGCTTCGCCTTCGTCAGCCATCAGGTCGGCGGCTTCCTCGGCGTCTGGCTCGGCGGCATCGTGTTCGAGCGGTTCGGTTCCTACACGCCGATCTGGTGGCTCTCGATCCTGTTCGGCGTGCTCTCGGCGCTGATCAATCTTCCGATCGTGGAGAAACCGGTCCAGCGGGCGGTTGCGCAGCCTGCCTGATCGGCTAAACATCCCCTGAAACAAGTCAGGGAGTTTTGCTGTGGCCACTTTCAAGGCGATCCGGATCGACAAGGCGGACAGGGGCACCACCGCGCAGCTCACGCAGTTCGACGAAGCCGAGCTGATGGAGGGCGACGTCACCGTCCGCGTGGAATGGTCGACGTTGAACTACAAGGACGGCCTCGCGCTCACCGGCAAGGCGCCGGTAGTGCGCCGTTTCCCGATGATTGCGGGCATCGATTTCGCCGGCACGGTCGAGCAGTCCTCGCATCCGCAATGGAAGGCGGGCGACAAGGTCGTCTGCACCGGCTGGGGCATGGGCGAAACCCATCTCGGAGCCTATGCCGAGAAGGCGCGGGTGAAAGGCGACTGGCTGGTCGCTCTTCCGCAGGGCCTGTCCGCGCGCGACGCCATGGCGATCGGCACCGCCGGCTTCACCGCGATGCTGTCCGTGCTGGCACTGGAAAAGCACGGACTGTCGCCGAAGA
This sequence comes from Bradyrhizobium sp. Ken51, assembly GCF_055807435.1. Taxonomy (NCBI): domain Bacteria; kingdom Pseudomonadati; phylum Pseudomonadota; class Alphaproteobacteria; order Hyphomicrobiales; family Nitrobacteraceae; genus Bradyrhizobium; species Bradyrhizobium sp. Ken51. The sequence goes on from NZ_JBVVPB010000008.1 coordinate 96,272, forward strand.
GCGGTCCGGTCGTGGTGACGGGCGCGGCGGGTGGCGTCGGCTCGGTCGCAACCGCCGTGCTCTCGAAGCTCGGCTATCACGTCATCGCCTCCACCGGCCGTGCGTCCGAAGCGGACTATCTGAAAGAGATCGGCGCGACTGAGGTGATCGACCGCAACGAATTGTCGGCGGCCGCCAAGCCCATTGCCAGGGAGCGCTGGGCGGGTGGCGTCGATAGCGTCGGCTCGACCACGCTCGCAAATCTCCTGTCGATGACGAAGTATGGCGGCGCGATCGCCGCCTGCGGCTTGGCCGGCGGCATGGACCTGCCGTCTTCCGTCGCACCCTTCATTTTGCGCGGGGTGTGCCTTCTCGGCATCGATTCCGTGATGTGCCCGATCGAGCCGCGGAAAGCCGCCTGGCAACGCCTGGCGTCCGATCTGGATCGGACGAAACTAGCTGAAATTACTCACGAAATTCCGCTTTCCGACGTTCCGGAGTGGGGCGCTAAAATCCTGGCCGGCCAGGTCCGCGGTCGCACGGTGGTAAAAATTGTCTAACGGCGTTCAGACTTTACCAACCATGCTGCTTCAATGTCGCCATGGTTAGTATGGTAAGCAGCGGGTAAAGAGATAAGGCATAGCCCGCTGCGGGGTTGGTTCGGAGTTGAGCATGCTTGCGCGTATTGTGTTGGGGGCGGTCACGGCGGTAGCGACGTTTGCGCCGGCCATTGCTGGAAGCATGAACGCCGATGAGGCGCGCCGCTTCGTCGCGGGGAAGGTGTTTGCTTTCACCTGCTTTGACGGCACCCGGGGCGCGGGCCGCATCATGGACGACCTCGGCGCCGCCGGCGCCGTGCAGTTCTCGGGTGCAGGTCCGGTGAAACATCTCCGCCTGCCCGGCAACACGCTTCAGATCCGCGGCCAGAACGTCTGCGCCTCGATCAAGGGCATTCCGTTCGAGCCCTGTTTCAACCTTGAAAAGACCGACGATCGCAGTTTCCGCGGCTCGGTGTCGGGAATGGGCTTCGCCTATTGCGACTTCCATCACCAGGGCGGCAACCAGATGCTGATGGCGCGCGCTGTCGCGCGGCCGCGCTCGCTGCGCACTTCGGAACACACGGGTTCGGTCGGCACGCCCAACACCGAAGTCGCCGCGCGTGTCGAGACCCCGCGCGTCGAGAGCAGCCGGCTCGAGCCGGTGAAGCCGCAAGCCAAATCAGAGCCCGCCAGGGACGACGCTCCGCTGGAGCTGCGCCGCTCGACCCAGTGAGTTGGCTGCGCGGGACACTCCGCGCACTTTACCGTTGATGGCTGTCATCAGACACGAAGCCGCCGCGCCGTAGTCATACGGACGGCGGCTTTCATGCGTTGGTAGCTGTTCGCGCCCCAGTTTGCGTACGGCCGGGGGGCGCGGCCCGATCAAAGGGTTCAACGATGTCGCTGTACTTCTTCCGTATCAGCACCGGCCGCTATTCCGGTGCTGCCGACCAGCCATATGAGTTCGAGGATCGCGCTGCGGCCTGGACCGAGATGACCGAAGTCTGTGCCAATTTGCTCGGCGGCATCTCGCGCGGCCTGAAGCAGAACGCCGAATGGCGCATGGAGCTGCTCGACGAGAACAAGGAGCCGGTGTTCCGGATCAGCCTGATCGGCGAGAGCCAGAAGGCCCTCGGTCGCACTGGCTAGAAATCGGGCATCCTACCGCCGCGTGTGGTTAACCTGTTAAGCGCGCGGACCGTGCCGTATTTCAAGGGATTTCTGGCGAGTCCGGTATTTGTCCGGGGGCGGTCGTTAACCGGATCACCACACCTGAGGCTCAGTTTTTAGGCAAGGGCGATCAACGCCGAGGGCGGCCGACAATGACTTGGCCGCGTAATCCCCGGGAAACGCGCCCATGTCGAAACTCATCCAGAATCTGCAAATCGGTACCAAGCTCGCGCTCGCTTCGGCGTTCGGCGTTATTCTCGTCGGCGCCATGATCGCGAGCCAGGTCATCGGCAACAACACCGTGCGTCATTCCAACCAAGCAGCGATTGCGCAGCAGGAATTGGTGCGCGAGGCCACCGAAGCCAAGCTTGGGATACGCGGCATGCAGCTCGCTGTACGGGACATGCGTCTTGCCAACAATCAGGGTGACTTGCAAAAGGCGAGCGAGACTCTGCTTGAGCGGTCGAAAGCGCTGAACGGCGTCGTCGATTCCATGCTCAGATTGACGCACTCCCCGGAAAATCGCGCGCGGATGGAGAAGCTCAAGTCTACGTCAGCCGATTACCTGAAGGGCGCGCAGCAGAACGCCTCAGTTCGCAGCGAGGCCATTGCCGTGGCGGCCACGGACCCCGCCCGCGCCGCCAAGATTTCCGAGGAAGGCGCGCGCCATGTCCGCGAGGTGACGCTGCCGCTCGCTACGCAACTGGATAATTTGACCAGCGAGATTGCCGATTTCGCCAAGCATAAAAGCGAGGAAGAAATCGCTGCCGCGACACAGGAGATGGCCGCGAGCGAGCGTCTCGGCATGGTGGTCGGCGCGTGCGCCGTGCTCGTCCTCATAGGTTCGTGGCTGATGTCCTTCCTGACCATCGCCCGGCCGATCCGCGCGCTCACAGTTGCCATGGACAAGCTCGCTGGCGGTGACTTCTCTGTTGTCCTGCCGGGTCTCGGCCGCAAGGACGAGGTCGGCGGCGTCGCCGCGGCCGTCGAGAAATTCAAGATCGTGTCGGAGCAGAAGGCGCGCGAGGAAGCGGAAGCCAAGATGCGGCAGGACCAGATGGCGGCCGAGCAGCGCAAGGCGGACATGCGCAGGCTTGCCGACAGTTTCGAAGGCGCCGTCGGCGAGATCGTCGACACCGTCTCCTCGGCCGCGACGGAGCTCGAGGCTTCGGCCTCGACGCTGACCTCGACGGCGGAGCGGGCACAGGAACTGACGATAGTTGTGGCCGCGGCCTCCGAGGAGGCGTCGACCAATGTGCAGTCGGTTGCCTCTGCGACCGAAGAGCTGTCGTCCTCGATCACCGAGATCAGCCGGCAGGTGCAGGAATCGGCGCGGGTCGCGAGCGAGGCGGTTACCCAGGCCCGAACCACGACCGATCGTGTCGGCGAATTGTCCAAGGCGGCGGCTCGCATTGGCGACGTGGTCGAGTTGATCAACACCATCGCCGGCCAGACCAACCTGCTGGCGCTCAATGCCACCATCGAGGCGGCACGCGCCGGCGAGGCCGGTCGCGGCTTTGCCGTGGTGGCTTCCGAAGTGAAGGCGCTCGCCGAGCAGACCGCGAAGGCGACCGGCGAGATCGGCCAGCAGATTTCGGGTATCCAGGCGGCAACGCAGGACTCGGTCAGCGCGATCAGCGCGATCAGCAACACCATCGAAAAGCTGTCCGAGATATCGTCCACGATCGCGGCGGCCGTCGAGGAGCAGGGCGCGGCGACGCAGGAGATTTCCCGCAACGTGCAGCAGGCGGCCGAAGGCACCCATCAGGTCTCGTCCAACATCACCGACGTGCAGCGCGGTGCAGGCGAAACCGGCTCGGCATCCTCGCAGGTGCTGGCGGCGGCGCAGTCGCTGTCGGGCGACAGCAATCGCCTCAAGCTCGAGGTCGGCAAATTCCTCGACACCGTGCGCGCAGCCTGACGCGGCATGTCCTGAGAGAACTGCAACCCCCGCGCGTAGAGGCGCGGCATTTGCGCGCGTGAATATCGCGGAGACGCGACGGAGACCGCGCACGGTTAACCTTCCGGAAAACCGATGCAGTCATGATCTCCGCAATATTCCGGGCGCTGAGTCGCCCTGCTTGTATTGCGTATCGATCGTATTGGAGCACATCCCATGAGTGGCCCTTCCATTCGCCTCACCCATAAGGTCATGGCGATCGGACTGTTCGGATTGTTGGGTCTCGTCGCCTTCGGCGCGATCTATCAGATTGGCAGCCTCTCCCAGGACGCCTCCCGCGCCGTCGCCAACCGGGCTCGTGCGATTGCCGATCTCGACAAGCAGCTCTCGATCGAGATGCTGGAGGCGCGCCGCAACGAGAAGAACTTTCAGCAGCGCCGCAACGAGAGCTACGCCAAGGCGCACGCGGAGTTGATCGGGCCGATCAACCGCGATTTCGAGGAGGTCGAGCGTCTGATGGCGGCCGGCGGCATGAGCGCGCTCTCCGAACGGATGAAGCAGGCCCAGGACGGCTTCAAGCGATACGCGTCGGACTTCGGAAAATTGGTTGCCGCGGAGACCCGGCTCGGCCTGAACGAGACGCTGGGCCTGTCCGGCTCGCTCCGCGCCGCGGTGCACGACATCGAAGCCAAGCTCAAGGAGATCGACGATCCCAGGACCACGAGCTGGATGCTGATGATGCGCCGGCATGAGAAGGACTTCATGCTGCGGCGCGACCAAAAATACATCGCCGAGATGAAGAAGGCGGCGGTCGAATTCTCCAAGGCGATAGAGGTCGTCGCAGTTCCTACGGCTGTGATGAACGACATCACGGCCAAGCTGCAGAAATACCAGTCCGAGTTCACGGCGTGGGCCGACACTGCACAGCAGAGCGCAGCCCTTGACGCCAGCATGATGAAGATCTTCCGCGAGCTCGAGCCGGGTATGGTCGAGGTGCGCAATACAGTCGAAGGACTCTACAAGAAGGCCGAAGCTGCAGAGGCTGCGACCCGCGATGCCGTGCGCATGTGGATGATGGTCGCCTTCGCCATTACCGTCGTCGTGCTCGCCGCGGTCGGCTTCCTTCTGGGGCGTTCGATCTCGAAGGCGCTTGCCGGCATGGTCGGTGCGATGACGCGGCTTGCGCGCGGCGAGCTTTCGATTTCCGTTCCCGGCATCGGGCGCAAGGACGAGATCGGCGAGATGGCTGGTGCCGTCGAGGTGTTCAGGACCAACATGGCGGAGGCGGAGCGGCTGCGCACCGAGCAGATCGAAGCCGAGGCGCGCGGGCGCCAGCAGCGCAAGGCCGACATGCGCCGGCTTGCCGATAATTTCGAAGGCGCGGTTGGCGAGATCATCGATACTGTCTCGTCGGCTGCAACCGAGCTGGAGGCGTCCTCGAACACGCTGACGCAGGCCGCCGAGCGCGGCAACGGGCTTGCTACCGTCGTGGCGGCCGCCTCCGAAGAGGCCTCCGCAAACGTGCAGTCGGTGTCTTCAGCGAGCGAGGAAATGACCTCCTCGATCTCCGAGATCAGCCGTCAGGTGCAAGAATCGGCGCGTGTCGCCGATGTCGCCGTCGAGCAGGCCCAGCGCACCAATGCGCGCGTCGCCGAGCTGACCAAGGCCGCCTCCCGCATTGGCGACGTGGTCGAGCTGATCAACACCATCGCCAGCCAGACCAATCTGCTGGCGTTGAATGCAACGATCGAGGCGGCGCGGGCGGGCGAAGCCGGCAAGGGTTTTGCGGTGGTCGCGACCGAAGTGAAGGCGCTCGCCGAGCAGACTGCGAAGGCCACCGGCGAGATCAGCCAGCACATAGGTGCGATCCAAAACGCAACGCAAGACTCAGCCGGTGCGATAAAGGAGATCGGCGATACCATCGCGCGGATGTCGGAGATCTCGTCGACCATCGCCGCCGCGGTCGAGGAGCAGGGCGCCGCTACGCAGGAGATCTCCCGCAACATCCAGCACGCCGCGAATGGCACTTCCGAAGTCTCGGCGAATATCGGCGACGTCCAGCGCGGGGCAGGCGAAACCGGGGCTGCCTCGGCGCAGGTGCATTCGGCTGCGCAATCGCTGTCGCAGGAGAGCAACCGGCTCAAGAGCGAAGTCGCGCGTTTCCTGGAATCGGTACGGGCGGCGTAGCGGCGGCCGCCTCGCATGTTGCGGCGCAAGCGGGCGCGCTCGCGTCGCGGCATGAGGGCGCTGCGCAGGTGCAACGGATGGTTGCAGGAGAAATAGCGACTATCAGGCTTGTCCCGTAATTTTACGTAGCTCCCTGTTAACGCCTGCTTGCAACTATGGGTGCAATCTCACGGGATAAGAACCAGCCAGCATTGTTGAACTGACCTCCGTCTCGCCACCGTCGTGGTGATTTGCGGCGCAGACAATTTGCGCGTTGCTAGGTAACATCGGGATTTGTCGTGATGTCGAAATTGTCCATCGTCTTCAAGCTTCTGGCCGTGCTGTCGGTCCTCGTCCTTTCGCTCGCCGGTGTCGGCGTGACGGCGATCGGCACCATGCAGAACATCAATTCCCATACTATCGAGATCGCGGAGAGCTGGCTGCCCAGCGTGCGCGCGCTCGGCTCGCTTCGCGCCGACATCAACGAGCTGCGCGTCGCGCTGCGCCTGCATCTGATGCAGGACACCGCCGAGGGCAAGGACGCCGCCGAGAAGCGCCTCGCCTCGCTGCGGGCGCGGATCGACCAGACGCGCAAGGTCTATGAGCCGCTGATCACCACCGCCGAGGAGCGCTCGCTCTATGGGCAATGGAGCACGGCGTGGGCCGAGTATCTGAACGGCGTGCAGGACGTGATGGCGCTGTCGCGCAAGAATGTCGGCCGCTTCCCGACCGACGCCAACGAGCTGTTGCAGACCAAGGTCGCGAAGATGGCGCAGGCCGCCGACCCGCTGCTTCAGAAGGGCATCGAGATGAACAATCGCGGTGCCGAGCTGGAGACCAAGCAGGCCGCCGACAGCTACGCCATGATCTTCCGCGTGCTGGTCGGCATCATCGTGTTCTCGGTCGTGATCGCGATCGGAGCCGCCTATTATCTCGTGCGCGACGTTTCTCGTGGCATTGCCTCGATCATCCGCCCGATGCAGTCGCTCGGCGAAGGTGACCTCTCGGCCGAGGTGCCGCATCGCGGCGAGCGCACCGAGATCGGCTCGATGGCGGATGCGCTGCAGATCTTCAAGGAGGCGCTGATCGCCAAGAAGGCCGCCGACGAGGCCGCTGCGCGCGACGCCGAAGCCAAGATCGAGCGCGGCCGCCGCGTCGACGCCATCACCCGCAAGTTCGAAGCCATGATCGGCGAGGTCGTCGGCACCGTGTCTTCGGCCTCGACCGAGCTCGAGGCCTCCGCCTCGACGCTGACCAACACCGCGCAGCGCGGACAGGAACTCGCGACCGTCGTCGCAGCCGCCTCCGAGGAAGCCTCGACAAACGTCCAGGCGGTGGCATCGGCTTCGGAGGAGCTGTCGTCCTCCATCACCGAGATCAGCCGCCGCGTGCAGGATTCAGCGCGAATGGCGGCGGAGGCCGTCGAGCAGGCGACGCGGACCAACGACCGCGTCAACGCGCTGTCGCAGGCGGCGTCCCGCATCGGCGACGTCGTCGAGCTCATCAACACCATCGCAGGCCAGACCAATCTGCTGGCGCTGAACGCGACCATCGAGGCCGCGCGTGCCGGCGAGGCGGGCCGCGGCTTCGCGGTCGTCGCCTCCGAGGTCAAGGCGCTGGCCGAGCAGACTGCAAAAGCCACCGGCGAGATCGGGGCGCAGGTCTCGGGCATCCAGGCGGCGACGCAGGAATCGGTCAGTGCCATCCAGGAGATCGGCGGCACCATCGAGCGGCTGTCCGAGGTGGCTGCGGCCATCGCCGCCGCCGTCGAGGAGCAGGGCGCGGCGACGCAGGAAATCTCGCGCAACGTGCAGCAGGCCTCGGTCGGCACGCAGGAGGTCTCGTCGAACATCACCGACGTGCAGCGCGGTGCGATCGAGACCGGCGAGGCATCGACCGAGGTGCTGTCGGCGGCGAAATCGCTGGCGACCGACAGCACCCGTCTCAAGGTCGAAGTCGCGCAATTCCTGGAATCGGTTCGCGCGGCCTGACCCTCAAGTGCTCGTTTGCGGAGCCGGCGGCGGTGCGACCTGCCGCCGGAACAGGATGCGCTGGTAGAGCCAGCCGATCGCGACCAGCACGATGCCGAGGCACATGAAGGACAGCGCGCGGTAGACGCCCGTCAGCGTCGACATGTCGATGACGAAAGCCTTCAGGATCGTCAGCGCGATCACGACGGCCGACGCCAGTCGCGCCCGCTCGGAATTGACGAGAATGCCGACGCCGAGCAGCACCACGCCGAAGCCGAGCCAGCCGATCGAATAGGTATATTGCTCGGCGCCCGTCGTCGCCCCGGTGGAGAGGATTGGGCCATGATAGAAGCGGCGGATCTCCAGCGTGACATAGGCAAGCGCGAACAGCAGCGCGCCGCCCGCAATCGTGTTGGCGTAAGCCTTGCCGCGTCCGCCGGCCACGGCATAGGACAGCAACAGCATCAGTACCGCCGGCAGCGCGTAGCCGAGCAGCAGCAGGTTGAACACGGCGCCGCCGACATCGGTGCGCCACAGCAGCGGGTTCTCCAGGATCAAGAGGCCGAACACGCTGATGAGCCCGCCGATGGCCGTGAGCACGACCGCGCCGACATTGTGCACGACGCTGCGGCTGCGCAGCCGCAGGCGCTCTAGTCCGATCGCCATGGCGAGCGTGATGCAGACTTGGAGGGCGAATTCGAGCAGCGATGGTGCTGACGTCATGTTGCCGCCGGTCGCAAAATGGCGGATCTCCATGAAGGCGAGCAGCGCGGTGAACAGGATCGCGGCGCTCTCGACCATGCGCAGAGGGGCGTCGTCGGCGCGGCGGCGCAGGAACAGGCTCGCCGCCCAGAACGATGCCGCCGGCAGGCCGTAGCCCCACAACAGCCAGTTGAAGATGGGCGTGGTTCCGACGGCGTCGCCGACGATGCGTGGATCATAGCCGATACGTGCGGTGACCAGGCCTGCGAAGATCGCGGCCAGCCAGCGCAGGAACGGGATCGGCCGCTGCATCGAGATCCAGGCGGTGCCGAGCGACATCAGTGCCAGTGCGATCGTGAGCCAGCCCTTCTCCAGCGCAAACGTCAGCGCCAGTGCCAGCGCACCGAGCGTGCCGGTCGCGAACAAGGCCGTGGAGATCATGGCGCCCGGCCGGGTCTCGCGGCGCGCAAGCGCTTCGGTGGCAGCGCCAAAGGCGGCGGCGAGCAGCACCGCGAGAATGGCGAACGGGATCGAGCGGTCGAGATGCGCGATGCGTGCGTAGAGCGCGACCAGGATCGCGATCGGCGTCGCGACACCCGCGACCGACCACACCACCGGAATGATCGCCGAGTTCGAACGTCCCTGCGCGAGGAAGCCCGCGATGCCGAAGCCGGCGGCGAAGATCGCCGCCATCACCAGATGCAGCGTCACGGCGCTATCGATCGCCGTCGGTGCGATGCCGGCCATGGGGCCGCCCGGCAGCACCAGCATGTCGGGATTGGCGCGCACCGCCCATTCGGCGAACACGACGAAGACGGTCGCGGCGGCCGCGCCGAGCGCGCCGGTGGCCGCCGGCGCCCGCCAGGCGACCAGCAGCGTCGCGCCGACGAGCAGCGTGAAGGCGATCAGCGCCAGGTCCGCATGCGCGCTCGACAGCACGATCAGCATCGCGCCGAACAGATAGGCACCGAGCGATCCCGACGAGACCGGCTCGATCTCACCGTCCTCGATCGTCGGGCCGAACATGAAGCCGCAGACGACGAGAAGAGCGGCAAGAATGAAGCCTGCAATCACATGGAAAGCGTGCGGCGCGACCTGCAAGTCGCTGGTGTCGAGACCTGGAAAGATCCAGAGCACGGCAAAGGCGATGGTAGTGACCGCAAGCCAGCGCCACAGCCGGATACGCGCGAGACCAAAACTCGCGGCGGTGACGATGGCGAGATAGATGTAGAGCGCCCAATAGTCCGGTTTGCCGCTGGAGACGAGGATCGGCGTCACGAACGCGCCGACCACGCCGAGGCCCGCAAGTGCGGGCCCGTGCAGAAGCGCCGCGGCCAGCGTGCCGAGCGCGACGAGGCCGAGCAGCACGAAGGCGGTCGCGGGGACGAGGAAGCCATAGAGCGCGTAAGCCGCGTAGATGGTCGCAAATGCCACCGCCGTACCGGCCGCGGTGAGGATCGCGGGAATGTTGGCGATCGGCAGCGCGGCGATGCTGGAGATGCTCTCCTTGCGCCGCGACCATTCGCCGGCGCCAAGCAGCGCAAGCGCGAACACGCCGCCAAGGAACACGCGCACGCCGGGGCCGACGAGGCCGGCCTCGATCGAATAGCGCACCATGAAGAAGCCGCCGAGCGCGAGCGCAAGGCCGCCGATCCACACCACCCAGCGCGTGCCGAGCCGTTCCTCGAAGCCGGGCGCGGGTGCGGGCAGCGGCGGCGTCGCGTCGGCCTCGGTGCTCGCTTCGAGCGGGGGCGGTGAAACGTCCTCCGTGGCGAGCAGGGGCGGCGCCTCGGCTTCCGCCTCGGCTTGGGGCACAAGCGGCGGCGGCGCTGTGGAAGTCGTCGCGGACGCTTCAGCCCACACATCTGCCGGGATACGCGGCGGCTGCACGGGCCGTTGCGCGTGGAACGTCTCTTCGAGCGAGCTCAGCCGTCGTCGCAGCTCAGCCGTCTGGCTGGAGGCCTTGATCGCGATGATGAAAGCGATGATCGCAATGATCAGCGCGAAGACGTCAAACGGGCCGTCAGACATAAAGCCTCCAGGCAATCGGCGGGCAGGGGCCGATCACGCATATCTCGGGTTAGCGCCGGGAGCGTACGCGCAAGCCCGGCGCGGGCCGCTCCTGGAGCACGTCGCGACGGAAGCGGTAAAGCGCCGCCGGACGTCCGCCCGTCTGTGTCGACATCACCCCGGTCGGTTCGACCAGGGCTTCCATTTCGACCAGGCGGCGGAAATTTTGTTTGTGCAGGTGTCGGCCGGAGATCGCCTCCACCGTATACTGCAATTCGGTAAGTGTGAACTCGGCGGGCAAAAGTTCAAAGACCACAGGACGATACTTCAGTTTTGCACGCAGTCGCGCGATCGCTGTCGCAAGAATCCGGCGGTGGTCGAAGCGCATGGATGTGCCGAGCGCGGACAGCGCCTTGCGCGCTAATGCCGCAGGGCGGCCGTCGCGCCGTGCTTCCTCGACCAGCCCGGCCTCGTACAGGAGCTCGTAGCGGTCGAGCACGCGCTCCTCGTCCCATGATGCGCCGTCGAGACCGAAATAGAACCGCACGCGATCCTTGCGCGGCAATGCGCGCGTCGTCTCCGGCGTCTCCTCTTCGGCCCACTCGGTCAATGCGGGAATGATGTCGCGCGCGATGATCGCCGGCGGCCCCTCGCGCCGGTCCTCCCAGGGTAGAAAGCCATACCACGGCGCGAAGCTCGCACTCGTGTCTGCGAGTTCGCCGCCGATGGCGCGCGTCAGTGCGAGATAGCCGATCGACACCATGTGCGCGCCGGTGTCGCCGGCCTCGGCATGCCGGCCGCGATCGCCGAACGTGTAGAGCTGTTCGACATAGCCGAGCCGCAGGCCCGTCTGTTCCTCGACCCAGGCCCGCAGGCCGATCTCGAAAGTGCGATGGCTCGGCGCATCGAACGGGCCGAACGGCAGGCCGGCCAGTCCGTCACTGTCGCGCGCGGTGAGGATCAGCGGCTCATGATTCTCGATCGCGACGATCGCGGCAGTCAGGCCGATCTCGATCGGCGTCAGCAGCTTTTCGCTCATGCGATGGCGATCGCCGGTGTCATTCGAGCTCGATCACGAAGGGGCGGCCCTCGACCATCATCGCGCCCGGACCCATCTCGTCGAGCGCGCGCAGCATGCGGCCGTTGCGCCCCAGCGCACGGTCGGCAAGGCCGACGATGCGGCGGTTCGGCGAGGCGATCGGGGAAGCCGCCCGGATCTTCTTTGCGATCTCGGTCTCGTCGCGATCCGGATTGAGTGCGCATACGGCGGCGAAGGCGCTCGCGGTGGAGCGGCTGATGCCGGCATAGCAATGCACCACCAGCGGCGCGTCGCGGTCCCAGCTGCGTACGAAGCTCAGCACCTGCTCGATATGCGTTTCCGATGGCGCGACGAAACCGTCCATCTCCTCGGTGATGTCGTCCATCGACACCTTGAGATGGTTGGCCGGCAGCACCGACACCGGCCGCGCGACCTGCTCGACATTGGCCATCACGGTCAGCACATGGCTGGCCTTGGTGAGGCGGACGGTTTCGGGAAGGGCGGCGAGGGAACAGACGTGGATCATGGCGGACCTTTTTCCGCAGATTATAGCGAGCGTTGGCGGGGTGGGCAAAGCGAAGCGTACCCACCACTTTCGTCTCATTTGCGAAAAAAGGGTGGGCACGGCGCAAGGGCGCCCCTACCCGCCCCGCAGGACTTTAACCCACGACAACGATCAGGCAAACACTGCGCCAAACCGCTCCAGAAACTGCTTCTCGGCCCGGGCAGCCGTCCAGGGAGTGAGATAGTCGCGCCGGACGCTGTCGGAGAGGCCGGGATCCTTGCCGAACAGGCGCTTGGCCTCGCTCTCGCTAAAACCGGCGAGCGTCGTCGCCTCCAGATAGGCCGCGCCGCGATCGGCGGCCTTGATCGCCAACGTGATCTCCTCCGGCAGCACCGGCGGCAGGCCAAAGCGGATGTGGATGGCTCCGAGCAGGCGTTTCTCGACCGCCTTGTAATGGCCGTCCAGAACCGCCTTGAACGGCGATATCATATCGCCGATCACATATTCGGGCGCATCGTGCAGCAGCGCGGCGAGCCGCACGCGCAGATCCACGCGCGGGTTCTCGTGCCGCATCACGGTTTCGACCAGCAGCGTGTGCTGCGCGACCGAGAAGATATGCGCGCCGATGGTCTGGCCGTTCCAGCGGGCCACACGCGCCAGCCCATGCGCGACGTCGGCGATCTCGATATCGAGCGGGGAGGGATCGAGCAAATCGAGCCGCCGGCCCGACAGCATGCGCTGCCAGGCACGAGACGCCACATCGCGTGACGACTTCCTGGCCGTCATTTGGACTTGAGGCGCGGCTTGCGCTGCGTCTTGCCGCAGCTCGCGTGACAATGGCAGTCGACGAGATGATCGTTGACCATGCCGGTCGCCTGCATGAAGGCATAGACGATGGTCGGGCCGACGAACTTGAAGCCGCGCGAGGACAGCTCCTTGGAGATCTGCATGGAGAGCGGCGTCGAGGCCGGCACGCTCGCGGTGGTCTTGAAATTGTTGACCTTGGGCCTTCCGTCCATGAAGTCCCACAAGAATTTCGAGAAGCCGGGGCCCTTCTCCATGATGTCGAGATAGGATTTCGCGCTCGCTATCGCGCCGTCGATCTTGGCCTTGTTGCGCACGATGCCGGCATCGTTCATCAGCGAGTGAACTTTCTTCTCGCTGTAGCGTGCGATCTTTTCCGGCTGGAAATCGTCGAAGGCTTTGCGGAAATTATCGCGCTTGCGCAGGATCGTGATCCAGGACAGGCCGGCCTGGAAACCGTCGAGGATCAGCTTCTCATAGAGCGCGCGGTCGTCATATTCCGGCACGCCCCACTCGGTGTCGTGATAGGCGACGTAAAGCGGATCTTCGCCGGGCCAGGGGCAGCGGGTCTTTCCGTCGGGATGCAGGCGGGGAGCACGGCTCATGCGATGGGTTGCTTCGTTGGAATGCGCACGACGTCTGGTTCCGCAAGCCTCACAGCGAGGCCACCGGCAGTCAGCGCCTGTCCTGCATCGAGCGCATCAGCGACGCGGTCGATGCGCACCAGCGCGATACCCTTTCCTTTCGCCGACGAGCCCATCGTGCCGACGGGCTTGTCGCCGGCCATGACGCTGACGCCGGGCTCCGGCGAAGAGTCCTCGAGCAGCACCTTGACGCTGCGGGTGCGCGCGGTGCCGCGATGCTGCATGCGCGAGACGACCTCCTGACCGACATAGCAGCCCTTGTCGAAATCGACGCCGGAAAGGCGGTCCATGTTGGTCTCGTGCGGGAACGCATCGCTGTACGTGAAATCGAGCCCGCCGCGCGGCACGCCGAGCGCAATGCGGTGGGCCTCGTATGCGGTGGCGTCGACCAGCTCGGCGCCGATCAGATCGGACAGCTTCTGTTTGAGATCTTCGGGAATCAGGATGCGGTAGCCGAGGCCCTCATTGCGCGGATCGGCGAAGGCGAGGTCGGGCTGGGCCGCGGGCTTGCCGTCCCAGGCCGCGAGCACGCCGAGATCGTCGGACAGGTTTTCCACCGTGACCTTGGCGCGCAGCTTGTAGAATTTCAGCTTGGTGGCGAGGCCGTCGGCAAGCGGCTTCGGGCAATCGATCAGGAACCCGCCGCCATGGCCGGCAGGCGCTTCCGTGATCAGGAAATCCACGATGATCTTGCCCTGCGGCGTCAGCAGCGCGCCGAATCGACCCAGGCCCGGCTTCAGCTTGTCGACATCGGTCGTGACGAGGCCATTGAGGAAGTTGCGCGCATCCTCGCCCGCGACCTTGATCACGCCCCGGTCCGGAAGAAACGCTGATTTCATACGAAAATCTCTTGCGACATGTTGCTCCGGAACGTAAGCCCGCAAGGCAAAAACGACAAGACCTCAAGCCCTGCGCTTGGGGACGAGAGGGGCCTTCAGCCATGACCCAGCGTTTCGACGTGATCCTCAAGGGCGGCACTGTCGTCAACCAGGACGGCGAGGGAGCCCGCGATATCGGCGTCGTCAACGGCCGCATTGCCGAGATCGGCGCGCTGTCGCAGGCGTCCGCCGCGGAGGTGATCGACTGCAAGGGCCTGCACATCCTGCCCGGCGTGATGGATACGCAGGTGCATTTCCGCGAGCCCGGGCTGGAGCAGAAGGAAGACCTCGAGACCGGCTCGCGCAGCGCCGTGATGGGCGGCGTCACCGCCGTGTTCGAGATGCCGAACACCTCGCCATTGACCGTGACGGAGGCCACCTTCACCGACAAGGTGAAGCGCGCCCATCACCGCATGCATTGCGACTTCGCCTTCTTCATCGGCGGCACCCGCGAGAACGTGCAGGACCTGCCGGTGCTGGAGCGTGCGCCCGCTTGCGCCGGCGTCAAGGTGTTTATCGGCTCCTCGACCGGCGCGCTGCTGGTGGAGGACGACGAAAGCCTGCGTCGCATCTTTCAGGTGATCCGCCGCCGCGCCGCGTTTCACGCCGAAGACGAGTACCGCCTCAATGAGCGCAAGCCGCTGCGCATCGAGGGCGACACGCGCTCGCATCCGGTGTGGCGCGACGAAACCGCGGCGCTGATGGCGACGCAGCGGCTGGTGAAGCTCGCGCACGAGACGGGCAAGCGCATCCATGTGCTGCATATCTCGACCAAGGAAGAGATCGAATTTTTGCGCGACCACAAGGATGTCGCGTCCTGCGAGGCGACGCCGCATCATCTCACGCTGGTCGCGCCCGAATGCTACGAGCGGCTCGGCACGTTGGCGCAGATGAATCCGCCGGTGCGCGGCGCCGATCACCGCGCCGGAATCTGGCGCGGCATCGAGCAGGGCATCATCGACGTGCTCGGGTCGGACCACGCCCCGCATATGCTCGAAGAGAAACAGAAGACCTATCCGGCCTCGCCCTCCGGCATGACCGGCGTGCAGACGCTGGTGCCGCTCATGCTCGACCACGTCAATGCCGGCCGCCTGTCGCTGGCGCGTTTCGTCGATCTCACCAGCGCCGGCCCCGCGCGCCTCTACAACATGGCCTGCAAGGGCCGCATCGCCGCCGGCTACGACGCCGACTTCACCGTCGTCGATCTCAAGCGCAGCGAGACCATCACCAACAAATGGGTCGCGTCCAAGGCCGGCTGGACCCCCTATGACGGGTTGCGCGTCACCGGCTGGCCCGTCGGCACCTTTATCCGCGGTCGCCGTGTGATGTGGCAGGGCGAGCTCGTGACCGCCGCGCAGGGCGAGCCGGTCCGGTTTCTGGAGACGTTGAAGGCGTAACTAATTTGCGGTGAGGCAGCACGCGCGCGCAGCACACTCGATGTCGTCCCGGCGAAGGCCGGGACCCATACCGCGAGGTGTCTCGGTTGCGAGAGTCGCAGTACCGAACGACTAGCCTCCACATAATTTCTTCCCGGGGTTATGGGTCCCGGCCTTCGCCGGGACGACATTGGGAAGACATGGGAGCGCACAATGTCCCAACCGACATCCCTCATCACCACCGAGCAACTCGCAGCCCAGCTCGGCGATCCCAACCTGCGCCTCTACGACTGCACGACCTACAACGAGCCGGTGCCACCAGGCAGCGATGTGCCCTATCGCGCGGTGCCCGGCGACAAGACGTTCGAGGCGGGCCATATTCCGGGGGCCGATTTTCTCGACCTGCAAGGCGAGTTCTCCGACGCCTCTGCGCAGCAATTCTTCATGATGCCTGATGTGGCCCAGCTGGAGGCCGCCTTCGGCCGCCATGGCCTCGATGCATCCAAGTCGGTCGTACTCTACAGCATCGGCACCATGATGTGGTCGACGCGGTTCTGGTGGATGCTGCGCTCGCTCGGCGTCGATGCGCGTGTGCTAGACGGCGGCCTCGACAAATGGAAGGACGAGGGGCGCCCGATCGTAACAGGCGCGCCGAAGGGCTATTCGGCCACGACCTTCAAGGCCACACCGCGCGCGGGCTTCTTCGTCGACAAGAATGCAGTGAAGGCGCGGCTCGGCGATCCCGCGACTGTTATCGTCAACGCGCTCGGCCCACAGTTTCATCGCGGCCTCGAGCCGAGCCGCTACGGGCGGCCCGGCCGTGTTCCCGGCAGCGTCAACGTATCAGCGGCAACGCTTGTCAATGCCGACAAGACCCTGACCTCGCTCGCCGACGCCGAAGCTGAATTCGCCGCGGCAGGCGTCACGCGCGACAAGAATGTAATCTGCTATTGCGGTGGCGGCATCTCGGCGACGATCGATCTGCTGCTGCTGACGCAGCTCGGTTACGACAAGCTGACGCTGTACGATGCTTCGATGGGGGAGTGGGCGAGGGATCCGGCGCTGCCGATCGAGACGGATTAGGATATTCCCTGGTCCCTCCCCCAGGGGAGGGCAGAAACTTGGGAACCTTTCCCTTGGGGCGGCATCCAATGTCCGGAACGAAGCCAAATAAGCAGGTGACCGCCATGCCACGGACCGCAGCCGGCCTGTCCGCCGGCGCCAAAACATCAGAAATCCGGACATTGGAAGCCGAACTGGTCGAGCGGGCGCGGGGCCGTGACGAGGCCGCGCTGCGCGAGATCATGCAGGCCAATAACCGCAGGCTCTATCGTCTGGCACGCGGAATCCTGCGCAGCGACAGCGAAGCCGAGGATGTGGTTCAGGAAACTTATGTCCGTGCCTTCACCCATCTCGACGGCTTCCGCGGCGAGTCCGGACTGTCGACCTGGCTGTCGCGCATCGCCATCAACGAGGCGCTTGGCCGGGCGCGAGGCGCCAGGCCGCATGTCGAGCTCGGCTCGGTGCCCGAAGCGACGCTCGAGGCGCAGATCATCAAATTTCCCGCTTCCTCCGCAGGCGATCCGGAAAGGACCATGGCCCAACGTGAAATCCAGCGCGTCGTCGAGCGCGCCATCGATGAATTGCCGGATGTCTTCCGCATGGTCTTCGTCGCACGCGTCATGGAAGGCATGAACATCGAGGAGACCGCGGAGCTGCTCGGCGTCAAGCCCGAGACCGTGAAGACGCGGCTGCACCGTGCGCGGACCATGCTGCGCGAGAACGTCGAGAAGGAGATCGGTCCCCTAGTGATGGATGCGTTCCCGTTCGCCGGGTGGCGCTGCGAGCGGCTGACCGTGTCAGTGCTGAAGCGGCTCGGCATCGGCGGCTGAAGTTTTTCGGGAACGTTCGCGCGAGAATCCCATCCAACGCCTGTGAAGCAACGCGCCGGCAAAACGTCCGGCACCACAGGAGTGTCAAACCATGTTCGTTCGTTGGACCACGGCGATCGCCGCTGCAATTTTGTTGTCGAGCCCCGCGCTGCTGCAAGGCGCCAGAGCAGCCGACAAGCTGACCGATCCGCAGATCGCCCACATCGCCTATACCGCGGGCGTGATCGACATCAACGCAGCCAAGCAGGCGCAGAAGAAAGCCAAGAACAAGGACGTGAAGGCGTTTGCCGACGACATGCTGCGCGACCACGAGGCCGTCAACAAGCAGGCGCTCGCGCTGGTCAAGAAGCTGAACGTCACGCCTGAAGACAACGACACCAGCAAGGCGCTGTCAAAGCAGGCGAGCGAGAAGCTCGCCGAACTGGACAAGCTGAGCGGTGCAGCCTTCGACAAGGCCTATGTCGCGAACGAGGTCGCCTACCACAAAACCGTCAATGGCGCGCTGGAAACCCAGCTCATTCCGTCCGCCAGCAATGCCGAACTGAAGAGCCTGCTGCAGACCGGCCTGAAAATCTTTCAGGGCCATCAGCAGCACGCCGAGCACGTCGCGGCGGAGCTGAAATAGGGAGGCGATGATGCCGGGACGTTTGTCTGCGATCGCGTCAGCGGTCCTGCTCGTGGCGTCGGTCGTCCCGGCGCACGCTGCGACCATAGAGATCACGATGGAGAACCTCGAAGTGTCGCCGAAAGACGCTTCGGCCAAGGTCGGCGACACCATTGAATGGATCAACAAGGACGTGTTCGCCCACACCGCGACTGCTGGGAGCGGCGATTTCGACGTCAACCTGCCTGCGAAAAAATCAGGGACGTTGGTTCTCAAGAAGGCAGGCACGGTCGATTATTACTGCCGCTATCATCCCAACATGAAAGCGACGCTCAAGATCGAGCCGTAACGGCCGGGGAGCGTATTCCAACGCAGCGGAAACTGGCCCCGCCCGCGTGGCGGGGGCATTTTCGGCAAGGCTTACTGCCTGGAGAAAGACTTACTGTCTGGAAATGTCGACCGAGAATTCGCCGTTGCGAATGCGGCCGGGAAAGCCTTCGACGAACTTCGCCACCGCGTCCTCGCCATAGGTGCCGACGAGCTCGGCAAGGGCCGCGAACAGGCTCGCCTGCGCCAGGCAGTCGCCGTCGACGCCATCATGGCGCGCTTCGGCCCAGGCCTCGTTGAGATAGCTCAGTGCGGCCTGCTTCTGCTCGTGATCGGGCAGCGGCGCGCGTGCGGGGGCGTAGGACACTGGATGGCTCATGAAACTCGATCAGGGCTGGGGCGCGATCCACGGCGATGCGCTGTGCGAGAGGTGTAGCACGCGCGTTAACGCCCGCTAGGCCACATCTTTAGGAACGGTTAACGGCTGTGTACAAAGTCGATGACAGGGTTCCCGCCGCTGTCATTCCGGGCTCGCGACTTCGTCGCGCACCGGAATGACGAATGGAGAGTTCAGTTCGCGTAACGCGCCGTGAGATCGCGAGAGATCTTCGAGCCTTCCTCGATGTAGCGGCGGATCGCCACCGTCGCGGCCGGCGTGCAGCTCCGGTAGGTCTGCTGAAAACCGTTATAGCCGCGGTTGAAGCCGGCGATCATGCGGGTGCGGCGTTCGCCCGCGGGTGTTTCGGCATCGATCAGCGCCTGCATCTCGCTGCGCCATTTGTTGCCCTCGTTGGACCCGCAGATGCCGCGCAGATAGTGCAGCCCACCGAGGATCTCGGCCAGCCGCTGCAAATCGCCGTCAAACGGCGCTGCCCCGTCCTGAGCCCTCGTGGGCACCGAGGCGCAGGCGAGAATCAGGACAAAAATGGCCAGAAATCGCGTCGACATCGGCCGGGTGTATGCCTCCTCAAGGCGGTGGACGCAAGGCGCCGGGCCGTCAGGGGCCGATCAGCCGGTGGGCGGACTGGATGACCTCTTCCAGCCCGCCGGTCAGCTTGAGGTCGCCAAGGCTCGCCAGGGCCTCCGGGGCGATCCAGCGGTAGTCGTCGAGCTCGTCGTTGAGAACCGGCTCCCGGGCCACCCAGCGGGCAGCAAAGGACATGATCAGGTAGTGGCCGGCGCCGGCCGCGGCGGGGAGCACTTCGCGCCAGCCCGCGAGGCCGATGATGTCGATATTGAGCCCGGTCTCCTCCTCGATCTCGCGGCCCAGCGCTTGGTGCAGCGATTCGCCGAATTCGACCCGGCCGCCCGGCAGCGAATAAAACCCCTTTGCCGGCGAGCGCGCGCGACGGGTCAGAAGCACTTTGCCGTCACGAAAAATCGCGGCACTGACCGCGATCTGGGGACGGGTGGGCTGAACGATCGCGGCCATGACGTCACCTGTTCGGGCTCAGTTCGCCATGATGGTGTCGATGTCGGCTTCCGCGCCGCCATTGATGATGCCGCCGCAAGCCGCGATCAGCGGCTTGACCCAGTGGGCGGCCTGCTCGGCGAGGCGAACGCGGGTCGTGTCCTTCTCGACCTCGCGCATGGCCGAGCCGACCGCCGTCAGGATCGAGGTCATGGTGTCGGCGAGGTGGTCGAACTGGGCGCGCACATTCGGGTCGGCCTTTTCATAGGCTTCGATCGCCAGATCCCGCGCCTTGAAATTCGAGGCGGTGAAATGCTCGGCATAGGACAGTGGCGACCAGGTCAGAAAATCTTCCGCGCATTCCGGCATGTCCGGGACCATTTCCAGCAGCATCACGGCTTCATTGAAATGGTTGAGATAGTCGGTGGCAAGCCCGGTCCGCGGGTTGATGTTGGCCACGCGCAGCCGCTCGGCCCAGGCCGCTGCCTCGGGCGCCGTCTGTCCATGCATTCGCGCCGGCTGGGAGACCGTTGAGCTCATCTGCCGCAGTGTTAACGTTCGGGGTTAAAAGGACCTGAACGGACCCTATATAGGCCCTCAAGGATGTGTGGACGCTTCGTCATAACTTCGGCCCCCGCGGCTTTGCGGCAACTGTTCGGCTACATCGAGCAGCCGAACTTCCCGCCCCGGTTCAACGTGGCCCCGACACAACCGATTCCGGTCGTGCTGGTCGAGAACGGCGCGCGCCATTTTCGCCTGATGCGCTGGGGCCTGCTGCCGGGCTGGGTGAAGGATCCCAAGGGATTTACGCTCCTGATCAATGCGCGTTCCGAGACTGTGCTGGAGAAGCCCGCCTTCAAACGCGCGATTCGCCGGCGCCGCGGCCTGATTCCCGCCGACGGCTATTACGAATGGAAGACGGAGGATGGCCGCAAGCAGCCCTTCTACATCCATCGCGCCGACGGCGCGCCGCTCGGCTTCGCCGCATTGTTCGAGACCTGGGCCGGGCCGAACGGCGAGGAGCTCGACACGGTCGCGATCGTCACGGCGGCCGCGGGCGAGGATCTCGCCACGCTGCATGACCGCGTGCCCGTCACCATCAGCCCGCGCGATTTCGAGCGCTGGCTCGACAGCCGCAGCGACGACGTCGATGCCGTGTTACCGCTGATGACAGCGCCGCGCATCGGCGAATTCGCCTGGCACCCGGTCTCCACCCGCGTCAACCGCGTCGCCAATGACGACGACCAGTTGCTCCTTCCGATCAGCGCGGAGGAGATCGAGGCGGAGGTAGAGGCCGCGAAACCGAAGCGGGCGGTGCGGAAAGCGGCGGCCGGGTCGGCCGATGACGGGCAGGGGTCGTTGTTCTAGGCGGCTTCGGCCTCACACAATCTCCCTCGCCCTCAGCTCCGCGATCTCCGCCGCGTCAAATCCCAGCTCGCCCAGCACCGCATCCGTATCCGCCCCCAGCTCCGGCGCCATCCGGTCCAGCCTGCCGCCGCCATGCGCGAGCTTGAATCCGCTGCCGGCGAAACGGAGCCGCCCGTAGGGCGTATCGAGCTCCTGGATCGCGCCGCGCGCCTTGATCTGCGGATGGTCGATCACTTCCTCGACCTTCCAGATGCTGGCGCAGGGCGCGCCGGCATCTTCCAGAATGGTTTCCCATTCGCGCGCCGGCCTTGCCGCGAGCGCCTCTTCGATGACGGCGCGCAGCGCCGGCTCGTTCTCGTTGCGCGCGAACCAGTCGGCAAAGCGCGGATCGCTGAGCGTGTCCTCGCGGCCGAGCGCAGACATCAGCGCGCGATATTGCTTCTCGTTGTTGACGGCAAGCAGGATGTGACCGTCGCCGCATCTAAACAAATTCGCCGTGGTCCTGCGGCTGACGGCCTGATTGCCCGACAGCTGCTGGCGATGGCCGGCGACCGACCAGTCCGCGATCTGCCCCGACAGAAACGCCATCGTTGCCTCCAACATGGAGACGTCAATGAGCTGGCCCTTGCCGGTGCGGTCGCGCTGGTACAGCGCGCTCGACACGCCGAACGCAGCGGTCGCGCCCGACAGCACGTCGCACACCGCAAAGCCCGCACGCGTCGGGCCCGTTTCGGGATGACCCGTGATCGCCATGATGCCGGACAGCGCCTGCATCTTGCCGTCATAGCCGGGGCGCAGCCGATCCGGCCCGGTCTGGCCGAAGCCTGATACCGCGCAATAGATCAGCTTCGGATTGATCGCGGACAGCGCCTCATAGCCGATGCCGAGCTTGTCCATCACGCCGGGGCGAAAATTCTCCATGACCACGTCGACCTGGCTCGCGAGCTTCTTCACGATCGCGATCGCATCGGGCTTTTGCAGATCGAGCGTCAGGCTGCGCTTGTTGCCGTTGATGGCCTGGAATGCCGGCGCGAGCCCGCGCTCGGCCCATTCGCGTGACAGCGGCGTGCGGCGCATGTCCTCGCCCTCGCGCCGCTCGACCTTGATGACGTCGGCGCCCAGGAGCGCGAGCTGGTAGCTCGCATAGGGGCCGGCCAGCACTTGCGTGAAGTCCAGGATCTTCACGCCCTCGAACGGTCGCGTCACGTCGCTCTCCCTTTTTGTTTTTGGTTGTCGGAGGACGTCAGGCGGCGCGATTGCCGCGCGCGATCTCCTTCTGCTTGTCGAATTCGGCACGGCGGCGCGCCAGCTCTTCAGGCGAGAGCTGCGCGACGTTGTTGTAGTCGAGCTTCCAGGAAGCGTCCTCGCTCCAGCGCAGCGGCGACTGCATCGTGGTCTGCGGCCCGCTTGCGGTCTCCAGCAGCGTGAGCGCCAGCTCGAGCGTCTGCGCCTGCGAGGCGACGTCGTGCGGCCTGCCGGCGGAATTGCCGAGCGGGAAATCCGAGAACAGGAAGCGCGGCGCGGCGGCGTGCTCGATGATGTCCTTGGCGCAGCCCATGATCACGGTCGGAATGCCGTTGGCTTCGAGATGCCGTGCCACCAGCGCCGTAGTCTGGTGACAGACCGGGCAGTTCGGCACCAGCACGGCGACGTCGACCTTGTCGGCAACGGCCCGCGCCAGGATTTCCGGCGCGTCGGTGTCGAGGGTGACGCGATGGCTGCGGTTGGTCGGCGCGCCGAAGAACCGCGGGGCCACCTCGCCGATGCGCCCGGCGGCGCTCGCCTTCAGAAGCTGCGGCAGCGGAAACCAGGTGCCGTGGTCGGTGGCCGTGGTGTGCTTGCGGTCGTAGCCGATATGCGAGATGCGAAGGTCGTGCTGCTTCGCCGTGTCGCCGTCATAGACCTGGTAGAATTTCGCGCCGCCATTATACGCCGCGCCCGGTCCCTGGTCGCCCTTGTCCGGATCGTACGGCGCGGCCGTCGTGATGATGGTGACGCGTGATTGCGCCAGCGGCTTCTTCAGCGGCTGGAACGGCGCCTCGGTGTAATGAGCCCAGCGATACGCCGTGGTGTAGCCAATCGCGGCGTAATAGTCCCGCGTGCGCTGCATATAGGGAACGGGGGCGTCATAGTCGGGCGCAAAGCCGAATTCGTCGTCGCGCGAAGCGGTCATGGGGCGCGTCTCCTGGTTCTTGTTGGCGACAGACTAGAGATAGTCGGGGGTGAGCTCAAGAGTAAGCGAGCTCACCGAAACACATGCAGCGCCACATGCTGCAGCAGCATGATGGCCTTGGCGTCGATGATGCGGCCGTCCGCGATCATCGCCAGCGCCTCGTCGATGCCGAGCTCCAGCACCTCGATGTCCTCGCCTTCGTGTTCGAGACCGCCGCCGTCGCTGACCCGCATCTCCGGCTCGTACTCGGCGACAAAGAAATGCAGCTTCTCGGTGATGGCGCCGGGACTCATGAACGCCTCGAACACCTTGTGGACGTGGTGCAGGCGATAACCCGTCTCCTCCTCGGCCTCGGCGCGGATGCGCATTTCGGGCGAGGCGTCGTCCAGCACGCCGGCGGCGGCTTCGATCAGGAGATCGTCGTAGCCGCGAATGAACGCCGGCAGGCGGAATTGCTTCACCAGGATCACGGTACGGCGTGCCAGATTATATGGCAGCACGGCGGCTGCGTTGTCGCGCTCATAGGTCTCGCGGTGCTGCGTCTGCCATTCGCCATTGGCGCGCCGGTACTCAAACGTGGTGTTCTTCAGCGTGGTCCAGCCGTCCGAGAGCACGCGGACGTCCTTGATGCGGACGCGGTCGGAAATGGTCATGGCTCGATCTCAATTGCTTGGCGTTGTGGTGCGGCCGTCGAGCCACTTCTGGAACATCACCGAGGTCGATTCCTCGAAACCCAGCGACTGGTAGAACGCATTGGCCTGCTCATTCCCGCGCCGGACCAGGAGCTGGAGCTTCAGAATTCCAGCCGCGCGCAGCCAGTCCTCGGCCGCTGCCATGATGACGCGTCCGTAGCCACGCTTCTGTCTATCCGGGTCGACGGCGACGTAATAGACCCAGCCGCGATGGCCGTCATGGCCGACCATCACGGTGGCGACGATGGCGCCGCCGTCGCGGCCGAGCAGGATGGTGGAATTGTCGCGCCGCCGCGCCAGCGCGATGTCGGCATGCGGATCGTTCCAGGGCCGGGTCAGGCCGCAGCGCTGCCACAGCGCGACCACGGGCTCGACATCGGGGTCGGTGATCGCATCGATCCTGAGCGCACTCACAGCACTTTTCCCGGGTTCATGATTCCGAGCGGATCGAGCATCGCCTTGAGCTGTCGCATCAGCTCGATTGCGGTCTTGTCCTTCACGTCGGGCAGCTCGTCGCGCTTGAGCACGCCGATGCCGTGCTCCGCCGAGATCGAACCGCCCATGCGCAGCACGATCGCGAACACGACCGCGTTCATCTCGTGCCACCGCGCCAAATAATCCGCGGTGTTGGCGCCGATGGGCTGGCTGACATTGTAGTGCAGATTGCCGTCGCCGAGATGGCCGAACGGCACCGGCCGCGCGCCGGGGATCAGTTTGACCACGGCTTCATTGGCCTCGGCAATGAAGGCGGGCACCGTGGCCACCGGCACGGAAATGTCGTGCTTGATCGAGCCGCCCTCCGGCTTCTGCGCCGACGACATCTCGTCGCGCAGCTTCCAGAAGCCGGCTCGCTGGGTGAGGTTGGCCGCGATCACCGCGTCGTCGACGATCTCGTCCTCCATGGCGCGGCCGAGGATCGCTTCCAGCGGCGTGCGGGCATCGTCACCCGGCGAAGACAATTCCATCAGCACGTACCAGGCATGCTTCTGCGCGAGCGGATCGCGCACGTCGATGCCGTGGCGGATCGAGAAATCGACCGCCATCTCCGAGAGCAGCTCGAAGCTCGTCAGCGCATTGGCGGCCTCGCTTTGCGCGATTGCCAGCAGTTTCAGCGCGGCGTCCGGCGACTTCAGCCCGACGAAGGCGGTCTCGATCGACCGCGGCTTCGGAAACAATTTTAGCGTCGCCGCGGTGATGATGCCGAGCGTGCCTTCGGCGCCGATAAAGAGGTTATGCAGATTGTAGCCGGTGTTGTCCTTCTTCAGCTTGGAGAGCACGTTGAGCACGCGCCCGTCCGCCAGCACCACCTCGAGCCCCAGCGCCATCTCGCGCGCGACGCCATAGGCGAGCGCGGCCGTGCCGCCGGCATTGGTCGAGAGATTGCCGCCGATGGTGCAGCTCCCTTCCGCGCCGAGCGAGAGCGGAAATAGCCGGTCGACGTCCGCGGCCTTCTGCTGCGCGATCTGCAGGACCACGCCGGCCTCGCAGGTCATGGTGTTCGACGCAGTGTCGATCTCACGGATCTTGTCGAGCCGCCGCAGCGACACCACCACCTCGCCATTGTGCGGCGTCTGGCCGCCGACGAGCCCGGTGTTGCCGCCCTGCGGCACCAGCGCGATTCTGTGCGCGGAGGCGAGCTTGCAGATTGCGGCCACTTCGGCGGTCGAGCCCGGGCGCAGCACCAGTGGCGAGCGGCCGTGGAACAGATTGCGCTCCTCGGTGACATAGGCCTCGATGTCGGCCGCATCCGTGATGGCGTGCCTCTCGCCGACGATCTTGCGGAATTGTTCGATCAAATCGGGGGCAAGCGGAGGGGTGGCGGGATGATTAATGTTCATTGTCTTGTCTCTTCTCAAGCTTCTTACTCTTTGCGCATGATCTTGCCGGAAAACCGCTACACACTTTTCCGGATCATGCGCTATCGCGCCACGGCCGCCCGGCGCAGCCGATCATTGATCGCTTCGCCCAGATCCTGTTCGGGGATCGCCATCACCGCAATCGCCCGCGGGCTCCTCACATCGAGGGCGCGAAGATAGCCGAACAGATTGGCGGCGGCTTCATCGAGATCGCCGGTGGGGGACAAATTCATGACGGCGGTGGCAGCCTCCAGGCCAGGCAGGCGCGCGGGGCCGAACGCCAGCAGCGCTTCGCCCGGCGCGACATCCTGCGCATTGAGCCGCACATTGGCGCGTGGCGCGTAATGCGAGGCCAGCATGCCCGGCGCCAGCGGCTGGCTGTCGTCGCTGTCGGCCTCCGCCGGCAGTCGCGCCAGCGGCGTGCCGAGCACGACCTCGATCCGCTCGCGTGACAGCCCGCCGGGCCGCAGCAGCATCGGCGCCGCGAAGCAGCCGACGATGGTCGATTCGACGCCGACCGTAACCGGCCCGCCGTCGACGATCAGGTCGATCCGCCCCGCAAGGTCGCCCTCGACATGGGCAGCCAGCGTCGGCGAGACGTGGCCGGAGAGGTTGGCCGACGGCGCCACCACAGCCCCGCCAAAGGCGCGCAGGATCGCCTGCGCCACCGGATGGGCCGGAATGCGGATCGCGACCGTATCGAGGCCCGCGGTGGCAAGCTCGGCCACGGGGCAGTTTTCCGATTTCGGCACCACCAGCGTCAGCGGCCCCGGCCAGAACGCCTCCGCAAGGCGCAAGGCGCAGGCGTCGAATCGCCCGATCCTCCGCGCCGCCGCGAGGTCGGCGACATGCGCGATCAGCGGATTGAAGGCCGGCCGCCCCTTGGCGGCGTAAAGATGGGCGATCGCGCCGGCATTTCCAGCGTCCGCCCCGAGCCCGTAGACCGTCTCGGTCGGGAACGCGACCAGCCCGCCGGCGGCCAATGTCCGGACGGCAGCTTCCGCGCCGGCCTCGCCGGCCGGTAAAATCAGCGTTTCAAGACCCGTTTTCACAGGGATAAGATTCCTCAGCTCGGCCGCTTGCGGTGCGCCAAACCCGACGCTATAAGCCGGCCTCTTGTCGGAGTGTGGCTCAGCCCGGTAGAGCACTGCGTTCGGGACGCAGGGGTCGCAGGTTCGAATCCTGCCACTCCGACCATTCTTCCAAAAGTCGACGTTTTCCTAGAGGCTCGTTCCCCAAAGGCTTGGCGGACCGGCCGCCGGCGCCCGGGAGCGCCTTCTTGCAACGATTTTCAGGGCGGGTCCACGGCCGATTTGGCCCGACAGGGCGGCGTGTTGCGAAGGCATGGCTCGGCGTTTGCCGATATCGATAACTCGGCGTTGCAAGCTAGGTCAGAGGACTACCGCCTGGCCACCAGCACACCGACCATGAACGCAATCATCAGCGCCGGCAGCGGCGCCTCGCGGACCATGCCGCGAACGATTTGCGTCCAATCTTGCTCCGGGACGAGTTTCGGAGACCTGATCTCGGGCGCTGGCTTGATGCCCCATTCGGAGGCGAGTTCGGCAATTTCGCCTGAGGCAAGCCGCACGCCGTCGCGGACGCGGAAGATGGCGGCGTCCGCGCGCTCGCGCGGTGCCAGCAACATCATCGTCGTGACGGCGGTACGCAAGGTCATCTCGCCGTAGCCTTGCAGCCTGACCGATTCCTCGGGGTCGGACGTCATCGCAAATACCTCACAGCGCCAAATGCTTTACAATGCGAAGTGGCGCGCGATGGTGAAGGCCATCGCCGCGCACAGGACCAGCGTGGATACCGCGCCGGCCACGCCGCGGGCGAGATCGGCCCGCGTCAGGTGCCTGGTCATGATTTTGCTCCATGCTCGGCATGGCAATGGCGGGGAGGCGGCGTTGGTTCCTTGCGCGGCGGGCGAATCGCGCGAACGCTGGCTACTTCCGCAGCAGCTCGCTCAGCGCCGCCGTCGCTTCGGCGCAGCGGATCTCGTCGATTTCGCGCGACAGGCTGAGCGCGCTCGATCTGAGCTCTTCGACTTTCCAGCTATCAGGGTGCTGGGTCTCGAGTTGACCGAGCCGCTTGTTTAGATCGTCCAATCTGGTTTGCAATTGTTCGACGCTGGCGGCCCCATTCACCACCCAGACTCGTTGCGCACGCATCGTAGTTCCCCTGCTCGTCTCACGGCGTTGTGAGAGGGGTTCGTGGCCGCAATGGGAATTTCTTTTGTCGGGGTTTAGACGAACGGGAACCGTTGCAGATCGGCAACGCGAGTTCCTTCGCGTCGGCGTGCGTCTGGAGGTCGGCCCGTCACGGCATCAGGCCGCGCGCGGCCACTCGGTCGATTGCTTTTCAAGCCGGCTTTCGAGAATGGCGATGCTCACCCGGATATTGTCGCGCCGGGCCCGCAGGTTCTGCGCGAGCATGGGGTAGGCGACGTTCTGGGGATCGGAGTTTCCAGCCTTCCGCTCTTCCTCCAGAATGTCGGCGTCGATCATTCGCATGCGCCAGCGCAGATCGGAGATCAATGCGTGGAGCTGGGTCGGCATGGTCGCTTCGAAACGGGACGTCGGATGCATGATCGCCTCACGATGAGACAGACCCACTGCGGGTCTGAGGGATTTGCCTCCCTTGCAGCAAGCGGAATGCCAGTGACGACTGAGCGAGTTTCTCCGCGATTGCTCGCCCTCGCGCCGGAACGTTTGCCACTCTTTCCCGTTGCTGCAGGGGCCTCGATAACGAGGCGATCGAGGGACCCATGCCGCTCATCCGCTATTTCGTCTTCACCGGCGGCGCTCTGCTCGCCCTCCTGTACCTTGCTGATTACTACCTGGCCGGCCCCGTGAGCGCGGCCGCCGAATCTGGGCCGGACCTCTCGATCGCCCGGATTCATTCCGCGCAGACATGGCCGGAGAAGATCGTCTTCGACACCAACGTACGACAGATTCCGTTGACCAAAACTGTGGCGTCATCGACATCGGACGCGGCGGCGCCGGCCGCGCCGGAAGGTACACGCCAGGCATTTGCGATGGCGGCGCAGCCCGCCACGGAGCTCAAGACTTCGGAGTCCAAGGCTTCGGACGCCAAGGCCGCAGAGCCCAGGCAGGCCAAGGCGGCCGCCCCGAACAAGCGCGTCGCGGAGCGGCATCGTCGCCGCCCGCCGTCGCGCATGGCGGCGCGCGATCAGTTCTTCAACGAGCCCGCCGCCGCAGGATGGTGAGCGGCGCGTTCGGCGTGACGGTCGGGCTGCCTCTCGGTTGGGCACCGTGCCGGACAGCGAGGCTGTGCGCGCGACGCATCGCGCGATAGTCTCTGCCGCGACTTGACGGGAAGCGGCCGAGGAAGAATTCGTGGCAAGATTTGTGACTGTGGCAGCCGGCCAGCTTGGCCCTGTCGCGCGGACCGAGACCAGAACCGCGGTCGTGGCGCGCCTGATGACCTTGATGCGCCAGGCGCACGCCAACGGCTGCGACTTGATCGTCTATCCCGAGCTGGCGCTGACCACGTTCTTTCCGCGCTGGTATTTCGAGGATCAGGCGGAGATCGACAGCTTTTTCGAGCGCGAGATGCCGGGGCCGGAGACGAGAGGCCTGTTCGAGCTCGCGCGCGCGATCGGCATCGGATTTTCCCTTGGCTATGCCGAGCTGACGGTCGAGGCCGGAATTGTCAGGCGCTACAACACCTCCATCCTGGTCGAGAAGAGCGGCGCCATCGTCGCCAGATATCGCAAGGTTCATCTGCCCGGCCATGCGGAGCACGAGCCCTGGCGCCAATTCCAGCATCTGGAAAAGCGCTATTTCGAGCCCGGCGATGGGTTTGGCGTGACCGAGGCCTTTGGCGGCGTGATGGGGATGGCGATCTGCAATGACCGCCGCTGGAGCGAGACCTACCGAGTGATGGGCCTGCAGGGCGTCGAGATGGTGATGATCGGCTACAACACGCCAGTGCACAATCCGCCCGCGCCCGAGCACGACGATCTCTCGCTGTTTCACAATCATCTGGTGATGCAGGCCGGCGCCTACCAGAACGGCACCTTCGTGGTCGGCGTCGCCAAAGCGGGGGTTGAGGAGGGCGTCGACCACATCGGCGGCAGCTGCGTCATCGGCCCCTCCGGCGAGATCATCGCGCGATGCACGACCAAGGGCGACGAGATCGCGCTCGCTCGCTGCGATCTCGATCTCTGCAATTCCTACAAGCGCACCACGTTCAATTTCGACGTTCACCGTCAGCCGCAGGCCTACGGGATCATCGTCGAACGGAAGGGCGTGACCCTCATGGCCAACGGAACGCCGGTGCGAACGAAGGAGTGATGTTTCTTTCTCTGTCGGCCACACCCACCGCTGTCGTCCCGGCCTCGTGCGCAATTGCGCACTAGGCCGGGACGACGGTCGAGCTTGTGACTTGATGCGAGCGCCTCATTGCCCGACGGGCAAAACACCTGCAGGGGTGTCAATCCAGCCGCACGAAAATATTCCACTTTACCGAAATTCGGTTTTGTCGTATGTGTCGGCCATCCCGGCTCATCCTTGAGGGGCGATCTCGTTGTCGTCTTGATTGCGAGCCGGGTTGCGATGGACGCGGCAGCGTCGGCACGAGAGGTGCGGGCAGGGCGGGTAGTCCCTGTGAGCCCGTGGCCACGTGCGGACGAGCGGCGCTGTGAAGTTCGTCTCGTCGGTATTTCGATGGCTACGTGCACGATGCCGTCGAACCCTGCGGCGAAATGGCGAATGCGCGTACGGCAAAACCGTGTGGTCCTGGCCGTCGTTGCTACGGTCAAGCTTTCGCGGAGGTGTGTGCGAGCCTAACCGGGCAGACAGCATCATCCAATTCGCGAGGCGAGGGAGGCCAGAAGGAAAGTTCGGCTCCCGGGAGAGCACGGCATAAGCCGTCCAACCATCGCGCAGGGAAGGCCGAGTGATTGGCTACACCTGTATGCTGCTGTGCGGTTTCCTTGCGCTACATCTTCGCGCAGCGGACCGCGGGTGCCAGCCGGCACCCGGCCTTCCCTGCGCCCTCTTGGATAAGAGGGTGGAATGACGAAGCAAAACTCGGGCGAAATGCGCCGCGAGGCTGCGAAGGTGTGTCTGCGGCTACACACTCCCTGTCATCGCCCGGCTTGACCGGGCGATCCAGTACTCCGAGACAGTTATGATTGAACCGCGAAGCCGCGGCGTACTGGATTCCCCGCTTTCGCGGGGAATGACAGTGGTGCTGGAGGACGAAGCCGTCACTTCATACTCCGTCATTGCGAGCGCAGCGAAGCAATCCAGTCTGCCGCCGCGGAGGGATTCCGGATTGCTTCGCTGCGCTCGCAATGACGATGTAGAGAGAGTGTCCGCCAAACCCACCTGGGGTAATGGGTCCTGGCCTTCGCCAGGACGACGCTGGAGTTGGTGGCGATCAGTTCGACCCAAACCCCATCACAACCAAGTGTCTTTCGACGGTCTTTATTCGGGAACAATCATTCCCTATTATCCCGCAATGCAAAAAGCCGCCCGCAAATCCCGTTCCGTCGTCCGTCCGCCCGGCCGTCCCCGGGAGTTCGACATGGACACTGCGCTCGACAGGGCGGTCCGCGTGTTTTCCGAGCGGGGTTATCATGCCACCTCGATCGGCGATCTCACCGCGGCGATGCGGCTGGCGACCGGCAGCGTCTACAAGGCGTTTCGCGACAAGCATGCGGTGTTTCTCGCCGCCTTCGAGCGCTACGTCGCGTTGCGCCAGGAGCAGACCCGCAGCGCCGCGGCGCAAGGCGGCACTGGCCGCGAGCGGCTCCGCAACCTGCTGCTGTCGTATGTGGAGCACTCCCAGGGCAGCGAGGGGCGGCGCGGCTGCCTCGTGGTCGGCAGCGCGGTCGAATTGTCCGCGGTCGATCCGGTGGTCGCCGCGCTCGTCAGCGCGCGGCTCGAGACCAACGAAGGCTTCATCGCCGGGCTCATTCGCGAGGGGCAGGCCGACGGATCGATTCCCCGCCATGTCGCCGCCGACGACACCGCGCGGCTGATGATCTGCATCACGCAGGGCCTGCGCGTCGTCGGCAAGGCGCGCCTTTCGCTCGACGGCAAGCGCCTGGTCGCCGTGGCGATGAAGCTGCTCGCCTGAATTTTTTGTAATATTAGGGAACAATCGTTTCCTATATCTGGAGACCGTGTGAATGACGATGAATGCCACGATCGAGACCGCGCCCGAGCCGGATGCGGTGTCGCAGCGACTGACCTTTGTGCTTGCCGCGGCCTGTGGCATGGTCGCCGCCAACATCTATTACGCCCAGCCGCTGATCGCTCCGATCAGCGTCGCGCTCGGCCTGTCGCATGCGGCAGCGGGGCTGATCGTCACCATGACGCAGATCGGCTACGGCGTGGGGCTTCTCTTCATCGTGCCGCTCGGCGACCTCCTCGAGAACCGTACCCTGATCTGCTCCGTCATCACGCTCGGCGCGGCAGCCCTGCTCGCTGCGGGGTTCTCGTCCCACGCGCTGCCGTTCCTGATCGCCGCGCTGTTCATCGGGCTCGGCTCGGTCGCGGTGCAGATCATCATTCCCTATGCGGCGCATCTCGCGCCGGCAGCCATTCGCGGCCGCGTCGTCGGTAACGTCTCGACCGGCCTGATGCTCGGCATCATGCTGGCGCGGCCGGTGTCGAGCTTCGTTACGGCGATGCTGTCCTGGCACGCGGTGTTCTTCTGCTCGGCCGCGCTGATGATCGTGCTCGCAGCCGTGCTCTGGATGACGCTGCCGAAACGCAAGCCGGTCGCGCGCATGCACTATGGCGAGTTGCTGCTGTCGATGCCGCATCTGGTGCGGACCACGCCGCTGCTGCGCCGCCGCGCGCTGTACCAGGCCAGCCTGTTCGGCGCCTTCAGCCTGTTCTGGACCGTGACACCGCTGCTGCTCGCGAGCGAATTCAGATTCACGCAGGGTGGCATCGCGCTGTTCGCGCTTGCCGGTGTCGCCGGCGTGTTCGCGGCCCCGATCGCCGGGCGGCTTGCCGATCGCGGCCATAGCCGCATGGCAACATTGGTCGCGCTGCTGCTCGCGGCCGTTGGCTTCCTGATCACGCATGTCGGCGCGGCTGGATCGGTGTTGAACCTCGCCTGCCTGGTCGTGGCCGCGATCGCGATCGACATCGGCGTGCAGGGCAACGTCGTGCTCGGCTTCCGCGCGATCTTCGCGCTGGGGCATGAGCATCGCAGCCGCCTCAACGGCCTCTACATGGCGACGTTCTTCACCGCGGGCGCGGCGGGCTCGGCGGTCGGCGCCTGGGCGTTTGCGCAAGGCGGCTGGAC
Source organism: Bradyrhizobium sp. Ken51 (assembly GCF_055807435.1). Taxonomy (NCBI): domain Bacteria; kingdom Pseudomonadati; phylum Pseudomonadota; class Alphaproteobacteria; order Hyphomicrobiales; family Nitrobacteraceae; genus Bradyrhizobium; species Bradyrhizobium sp. Ken51. The sequence continues at coordinate 129,573 of NZ_JBVVPB010000008.1, forward strand.
GCTCGCATCGGCCATTGGCCTCGCGCTGCCCATCGCAGGCCTGATCTATGCGGCCACCGAGTAGGGGGCGCGGTGGTCCAAATTGTGCGATCCGGCCCGTTTACCACGGCCGTCCGGCCGGCAATTTCCGCCTCGCAGTTTCGCTGCCGGTGTAGTACTTTGGTCGCAAGCGAGCCTGATTAACGGGCGGCAGGGGGAGGCTGATGAGGCGTGCGGGGCTGGTTGGCGTAGCGCGGGTACGACCGTGGTCGTGGCAGGCGTTCCTGCTTGGATTCGTCGTTGTCGCAATGTCGGCTGCGCTCCAGGGCGTCTGTGTCTCGCTCGGCGCAAAACTCTATTTCGCGGCGTTCCTGCCCGGCCTCTTTGTGCTCGGTCTTGTCGCGGGCGCACCGGCGGCGGCGTTCGCCACGGTGCTCACCATTCCGCTGGTGTGGTGGGCGTTCATGCCGCCTTTCTTCGAGTTCAATTTGCTGACCAGCGCGCATGCCGATTCCATCAAGCTGTTCTGCCTGCTCGCCGTGCTGGTGATCGGCCTTGCCGATCTCTGCCGCGCGACGATGGCGATCATCAGCCGCGGCGGGTTGAAGCCGCGAAGCGAAAGCGCGGCAACGAATTCGCAATAGATCGGCACTGCGCGGCCGCGCGCGTTGCGCGCGGGCAACAGTCCGGAAACCATTCGCGCGCTTGCTGTGCGGCGCTAACTTTTCGAAAAAGATTTGGCCGCAATTTCTCCCCCGGGAATGACGAGGGAGTTTTCGGACATGAACGGCCAAATCACCGGCCACGCCATCTTGGAGAACGTGCGCCGCTACCGCGGCATCGCATCGCTCTATCGCCAGACCGCTGCATTCCGCCCGGACCAGAGCTGGTCGCTGCTGGAGCAGGCGAGGGATTGGGAAGCGCGGGCGCTGCTGGAGCTGGAAGCCTATTTCGCCGCGCGGATGGATTACGCCGCGACGCGTGCGGCCTGATCGTTAACCATCGGCGCGGCCTTGGGCAGGCCCGCCGAAGGCTCGGTCGTGGGGGCGTGCACGGAAAACACGGGGCGATTACGGAGTTATCTCGACGCCCGCTTATGCTAGCAACGTCCCGACCGAGACATCCCAATTCGGCCGGGGCAAGCGATGACCACCTTCAACCGCATCTTCACGACCGAGCGCCTGCTCCAGATCATCGTCATTCTGGCGGCCACGGTCGCGATGAAGCTGATGGGCTGAATCTCGACGGGCTATCGCGCGCCGAATTCGGGCAATTCGGGCAGATAGTTCGCCCCCTCCGAGCCCAGAAAATCGAACATCGCCTGCGCCGGCGGCAACAGCACCTTGTCGCTGCGGCGGATCACGTACCATTGCCGCACGATCGGCAGGCCCGCGACGTCGAGCACGACGAGCCGGCCCTCGGTGAGCTCGTGCGCCACCGTGTGGGCCGAGATGAAGGCGATGCCGAGCCCGGCGATCACCGCCTGCTTGATGGTCTCGTTGCTGCTCATCTCCATGCCGATGATCGGCTCGAGATCCGACCTCTGGAACATGCCTTCCATCAATGTCCGCGTGCCCGAGCCGGGCTCGCGGGTGAGGAAGGTCTCGTGCACGAGGTCGGTCAGGTTGAGGCCGGAATCCTTCTCCAGCCAGTGCCCCTTGCGTGCGACGATGATATGCGGATTACGCCCGAGCTGACGGACGTCGACGCTGACATCGGCCGGTGGCCGACCCATCACCGCGAAGTCGAGGTCGTAGCCGTGCATGGCCTCGCGGATCTCCTCGCGATTGCCGATGGTGAGCTTGAGCTCGATGTTCGGATACCGCTTCGAGAACGCCGCGATCGCGTGCGGCACGAAATATTTTGCGGTCGAGACCGCGCCGAGATGCACCGTGCCGCCGGTCCGCCCCGCAAGCAGGTCGAGCGCGCCCTGGCAGTCGGCAATTGCGGCTTCGACGCGCTCGGCGAGGGTAAGCACCTCCTTGCCCGCCTCCGTCAGCAGCATGCCATCGCCGGTCCGCTGCAGCAGCGGCAGTCCGGCGAGATCCTGAAGCTGGCGCAGTTGCTGGGTCACGGCCGGCTGCGTCAGGCCGAGCTGGGTCGAGGCTGCCGTGACGCTGCCCTTCGCCGCTAGCGCCGCAAGCGATCGAAGCTGCCGGATCGTCAGATGCCGGAGCTGTGCCGCTGAATGGGCATTATAAGACATTTCTTTGGCGCTCATTATGAATAGAAATTTTCCTTATTAAACCGCCCCTGTCAATCTCGTCGTTGTTGGCACTGACCGCACCGACCTCCAGCGAGGAGGGAACTGGATACGGCACCAGCAAAGGGATGGACGCAGATGACCGGGCAATTCAGGCTGGACGACCACCTTCAACGGTATTCGGAGACGGCGCCGCATGCGCTGGCCGTGGCAGCCGCGGTCGACGCCATCGCGGCGGCCGCGATCGAGATCGCCGATCTCATCGCCACGGGAGATCTCGCCGACGCATCGGGCCTGACCACCGGCCGCAATAGCGACGGTGACGTCCAGCGCGATCTCGACGTGCAGGCGGATGCGATCCTGCGCCGCTGCCTCGGCAAGCTGCCCATCGCGGCACTGGCGTCGGAAGAGATGCGCGAACCCCAAATCGGTGACCGCGCGGCGAAGATCTGCGTTGCGATCGATCCGCTCGACGGCTCCTCCAACATCGACATCAACATGACCGTGGGCACGATCTTCTCGATCCTGCCTGCGCCCGATGATCTCGCGCTCGCCTTCCACCAGCGCGGCTCGGCGCAGCTCGCGGCGGGGTTCGTCACCTACGGCCCGCAGACCTCGCTGGTGCTGACGCTCGGCGACGGCGTCGACATCTTCACGCTTGACCGCAAGTCCGGTTGCTTCCGTCTCGCCCGCAGCGCTGTGCAGATCTCCGAGACCTGCGAGGAGTTCGCGATCAACGCCTCGAACCGCCGGCATTGGGAACAGCCGGTGCGCGCCTTCGTCGACGAATGCCTCGCCGGTGTGGAGGGGCAGGCCAACCACAATTTCAACATGCGCTGGGTCGGCTCGCTGGTTGCCGAGGCCTATCGCATCCTCACCCGCGGTGGCGTCTTCCTCTATCCCTCCGATGCACGGCCCGGATATGGCGACGGCCGCCTGCGCCTCGTCTACGAGGCGCACCCGATGGCTTACATCATCGAGCAGGCCGGCGGCTCTGCTTCGACCGGGCGCGAACGCATCCTCGAACTCTCGGCGCAGAGCCTGCATCAGCGCGTGCCGCTGATCATGGGTTCGAGCAACGAGGTGCAGCGCGTCGAGGAACTGCATTGCGATCCCTTGCTGGTCGCCAGCGTCTCAGCACCGCTGTTTGCGCGGCGCGGCTTCTTCCGGCTGTAAGCGAGGCATCCCATGTCCAGGAAGCATCCGATCATCTCCATCACCGGCTCCTCCGGCGCCGGCACGACCTCGGTCAAGAAGACCTTCGAACAGATCTTCTTCCGCGAGAAGGTCAACGCCGCCTACATCGAAGGCGATGCCTTCCATCGCTACGATCGCGCCGAAATGCGCACGCAGATGGCCAAGGAGGCCGATCGCGGCAACAGGCATTTCAGCCATTTCAGCCCCGAGACCAACCTGTTCGAGGAGCTGGAGCGGGCGTTCCGCGACTATGGCGAGACCGGCACGGCGACGACGCGACACTATGTCCACGATGCCGAGGAATCTGCGCTGCATGGCGCCGCACCCGGCACCTTCACCGAATGGAAACGGCTGCCGGAGAGCTCCGACCTGCTGTTCTACGAGGGCCTGCACGGCGCTGTCGTTACCGACAAGGTCAACGTCGCACGCTACGCCGACCTCAAGATCGGCGTCGTGCCCGTCATCAATCTCGAATGGATCCAGAAGCTGCACCGCGACCGCAGTGCGCGAGGCTACTCGACCGAGGCCGTCACCGACACCGTTCTGCGGCGGATGCCCGACTACATCCACTACATCTGCCCGCAGTTCTCCGAGACCGACATCAACTTCCAGCGCGTGCCGACGGTGGACACCTCCAATCCGTTCATCGCGCGCTGGATCCCGACGCCGGACGAATCGATGGTCGTGATCCGCTTCAAGAACCCGCGCGGCATCGACTTCCCGTATCTGCTCTCGATGCTGCCGCAAAGCTGGATGTCCCGCGCCAATTCGATCGTGTGTCCCGGCGCGAAGCTCGATCTTGCCATGCAGCTCATCCTGACGCCGCTGATCATGCAGCTGATCGAGCGCAAGCGAAACCTGAAGTGAACAAGGAGAGTATCCGATGAACATCTCCGTCCACGCCGAAGCCGACCTTACCGCGGTCACGCACAACGATCTCGCCAACGCCGTCCGCTTCCTCGCGGTCGACGCCATCGAGACCTCGCAATCCGGCCATCCCGGCCTGCCCATGGGCATGGCCGATGTCGCGACCGTGCTGTTCTCGCGCTTCCTGAAGTTCGACTCGGCTCACCCCAATTGGCCGGATCGCGATCGATTCGTGCTGTCGGCGGGCCATGGCTCGATGCTGCTCTATGCATTGCTCCATCTCACCGGCGGCGACCTCAGCCTCGATGACATCAAGGCCTTCAGGCAATGGGGCTCGAAGACGCCGGGCCATCCGGAATATGGCCATACGCCGGGCGTCGAGACGACGACCGGTCCGCTGGGGCAGGGGATTGCGACCGCGGTGGGCATGGCGCTCGCTGAGCGGATGGGCAATGCGCGGCATGGCGACGGCCTCGTCGATCACTTTACGTATGTGATCGCCGGCGACGGCTGCCTGATGGAAGGCATCAGCCAGGAAGCGATTTCGCTCGCCGGCCATCTCGGGCTCGGCCGCCTGATCGTGCTGTTCGACGACAACGGCATCTCCATTGACGGGCCGACGTCGCTTGCGACCTCCGACGACCAGCTCGCGCGCTTCGCTGCCTCCGGCTGGTCGGTGCGCCGTGTCGATGGGCACGATCCCGAAGCAGTTGCGCAGGCGCTAGCCGAGGAGCGTGAGAGCGCAAGACCGTCGCTGATCGCCTGCCGCACCATCATCGGCTATGGCGCGCCGGATCGTCAGGGCACGGAGAAGGCGCATGGCGCGCCGCTCGGCATCGAGCAGACGGCGGCGGCGCGGCGAACTCTCGGCTGGGACTATCAGCCCTTCGTGGTGCCCGTCACGATCATGAAAGCATGGCGGATGATCGGGCAGCGCGGTCAGGTCGCGCGTCTTGCCTGGCTCGATCGCTATGAATGCGCGACGCCCGAGCAGCGCGATCTGTTTGTCGAGGGCAAGGCGGTTGCCCTGCCGAACGCCTATGCCCAGGCCTCGGCAAAATTGCGCGAACGCTTTGCCACCGAGCGTCCCAAGCTTGCGACGCGGCAGGCTTCGCAACAGGTGCTCGACGGCATCGCAGGAACGATTCCGGGATTTGTCGGTGGCTCGGCGGACCTGACGCATTCAAACCTGACGCATGCCAAGGCGCAGATCCCGGTCAAGCGCGACGCGTTCGCCGGCGATTACATCCATTACGGGATCCGCGAGCACGGCATGGCGGCCGCGATGAACGGCCTCGCGCTGCACGGGGGCTTCATTCCTTATGGCGGCACCTTCCTCGCCTTCTCCGATTACAGCCGGCCGGCGATCCGCCTTGCGGCCTTGATGCGGATCCGCGTCATTCATGTGATGACCCATGATTCCATTGGGCTGGGTGAGGATGGCCCCACGCACCAACCGGTCGAGCATCTCGCAGCGCTCCGCGTCATTCCGAACCTGCTTGTGTTCCGGCCGGCCGACGCGGTCGAGACGCTGGAAGCATGGGACTGCGCGCTCCAAGCTGAAAATCGTCCCTCCGTGCTGTGCCTGTCCCGCCAGGCCCTGGCGACTTTCCGCAGCGATGTGCGCGGTAGAAACCGGGTCGCGCGCGGCGCCTACCTCATCGTCTCGCCCGAGGGCGGCCGCGACGTGACGCTCATCGCAACGGGTTCGGAAGTGTCCATCGCGCTGGAGGCGGCCCGCCTGCTCGCCACCGAGCACGTCCGCGCGGCCGTGGTCTCCGCGCCGTGCTTCGCGTTGTTCGAGGAGCAGCCGGAGGACTACCGCGCTGCCGTGCTCGGCACGGTGCCACGGGTAGGTATCGAGGCGGCTGTCGCCGGCGATTGGCATCGATGGATCGGCACTGACGGCGAGTTCGTCGGCATGCGCGGCTTCGGTGCTTCGGCGCCCGCGCCAGTGCTGTACCGCGAATTCGGCATCACGCCGCAAAGCGTTGCGGAAGCCGCCCGGCGGGCGATTGCCCGCACAGGCAAGCAATAACAGGAGGATTTGTCGTGGCCCGTATCACCCTTCGCCAACTGCTCGACCACGCCGCCAGTCACGGCTACGCGGTGCCGGCGTTCAACATCAACAACATGGAGCAGGGCATCGCCATCATGCAGGCGGCGGCCGAGGTCGATGCACCCGTCATCATCCAGGCTTCGCGCGGCGCGCGCAGCTATGCCGGCGACCTCATGCTCTCGCACATGATCGACGCGTTGGAGCGGACCTATCCGGACATCCCGCTCTGCATGCACCAGGACCATGGCAATGACGAGGCGACCTGCGCGTCCGCGATCGCCCATGGTTTCACCTCGGTGATGATGGACGGCTCGCTCAAGGCCGACGCCAAGACCGCGGCCGATTACGACTACAACGTTGCGATCACCCGCCGCGTCGTCGATCTCGCGCATTGGGTCGGTGCCTCCGTCGAAGGCGAGCTCGGCGTGCTCGGCTCACTCGAGCATGGCGGTGGCGAGCAGGAAGACGGTCACGGCGTCGAAGGCACGGTCAGTCACGACCAGCTGTTGACTGATCCCGACCAAGCGGTCGACTTTGTCCGCGCCACCAAGGTCGATGCGCTCGCGATCGCGATGGGCACCTCGCACGGCGCCTACAAGTTCAGCCGCAGGCCGGACGGTGACATTCTGGCGATGCGGGTGGTCGAGGAGATTCATCGCCGGCTGCCGAACACGCATCTCGTGATGCACGGCTCTTCCTCTGTGCCGCAGCCGCTCCAGGACATGTTCAACCAGTTCGGCGGAGAGATGCCGCAGACCTGGGGCGTGCCGGTCGAGGAGATCGTCCGTGGCATCAAGAGCGGCGTGCGCAAGGTCAATATCGACACTGACTGCCGGCTGGCAATGACCGCGGTGTTCCGCAAGGTCGCCGCGCAAACGCGATCCGAGTTCGATCCGCGCAAATTCCTCAAGCCCGCGATGGATGCGATGCGCGAGCTCTGCCGCGACCGCTTCGAGCAGTTCGGCACCGCTGGCCACGCCAGCAAGATCAAGGTCATTCCCTTGAGCGAGATGGCGCGGCGCTACCGCGCCGGAGAACTCGATCCGCGCGTCGACGCCCGCGAGCCCGTCGCAGCCTAATCATTCAGAGAGAGAAGAGCAGGAGAGAGCCATGAATGCACATGCAGGAACCGTCCGCGGCAAGGAAAGATATCGCTCGGGCGTCATGGAATACAAGCGCATGGGCTATTGGGAGCCTGACTATGTGCCAAAGGACACCGATGTCATCGCGTTGTTCCGCGTCACGCCGCAAGAGGGCGTCGACCCGATCGAGGCGTCGGCCGCAGTCGCCGGCGAATCCTCGACCGCAACCTGGACGGTGGTGTGGACCGACCGCCTGACCGCCGCCGAGAAGTATCGTGCGAAATGCTACCGCGTCGATCCGGTGCCGGGCACGCCGGGCTCGTATTTTGCCTACATCGCCTATGACCTCGACCTGTTCGAGCCTGGCTCGATCGCCAACCTCTCGGCCTCGATCATCGGCAACGTGTTCGGCTTCAAGCCGCTCAAGGCGCTGCGGCTGGAGGATATGCGCTTCCCGGTCGCTTATGTGAAGACGTTCCAGGGACCGGCAACCGGCATCGTCGTCGAGCGCGAGCGGCTCGACAAATTCGGCAGGCCACTGCTCGGCGCGACCGTGAAGCCGAAGCTCGGGCTTTCCGGCCGCAATTACGGTCGCGTGGTCTACGAGGCGCTGAAGGGCGGGCTCGACTTCACCAAGGACGACGAGAACATCAACTCGCAGCCCTTCATGCACTGGCGCGACCGCTTCCTCTATTGCATGGAGGCGGTGAACCGCGCGCAGGCGGCTTCCGGTGAGGCGAAGGGCACCTACCTGAACATCACCGCGGGAACGATGGAGGACATGTACGAGCGCGCCGAGTTCGCGAAGGAGCTCGGATCGTGCATCGTCATGATCGATCTCGTGATCGGCTACACCGCAATCCAGTCGATGGCGAAATGGGCGCGGCGTAACGACATGATCCTGCATCTGCATCGCGCCGGTCACTCGACCTACACGCGGCAGAAAAGCCATGGCGTGTCGTTCCGCGTCATCGCAAAGTGGATGCGGCTCGCCGGCGTCGATCACATCCACGCCGGCACGGTTGTCGGCAAGCTCGAAGGCGACCCCAACACCACGCGCGGCTATTACGATGTCTGCCGCGAGGACTTCAACCCGACCAAGCTCGAACACGGCCTGTTCTTCGACCAGTCCTGGGCGAGCCTGAACAAGATGATGCCGGTCGCTTCCGGCGGCATCCACGCCGGCCAGATGCACCAGCTGCTCGACCTGCTCGGCGAGGACGTCGTGCTCCAGTTCGGCGGCGGCACCATCGGCCATCCCATGGGCATCGCGGCCGGCGCGATCGCCAACCGCGTGGCGCTGGAAGCGATGATCCTCGCCCGCAACGAGGGCCGCGACTACGTCCATGAAGGTCCCGAAATTCTGGCCAGGGCGGCCGAGACCTGCACGCCGCTAAAGGCTGCGCTCGAGGTCTGGAAGGACGTCACCTTCAACTATGAATCCACCGACACGCCGGACTTCGTGCCGACCGCGCTCGAAACCGTTTGAGGAGATTTGTCATGAAGCTGACCCAAGGCTGCTTCTCGTTCCTGCCGGATCTGACCGACGATCAGATCACCAAGCAGGTGCAGTATTGCCTGACCAACGGCTGGGCGGTGAACATCGAGTTCACCGACGATCCGCATCCCCGCAACACTTATTGGGAGATGTGGGGCCTGCCGATGTTCGATCTCCAGGACGCCGCCGGCGTGATGATGGAGCTCGCCGAATGCCGCAGAGTGTATGGCGACCGCTACATCCGCCTCAGCGGCTTCGACTCCAGCCATGGCTGGGAATCGGTGCGGATCTCGTTCATCGTGAACCGCCCGCCGCAGGAGGCCGAGTTCGAGCTGGTGCGGCAGGAGGTGGGCGGACGCGCGATCCGCTACACCACCGTGCGCCGGCAGCCCGCGCACGCGCCAACCTAAGTCATTCTCCTCCGCGCGGAGCACTCCCTGCTCCGTTTCCTTGGCGGACCACTGCTTCGCCGCTCCCCCGCGGCGAAGCCCTTTTCTTCGAGGTGCCGATGCTGGATGTCCCCCACCCCTTGACCACTGAACCCGGCGAGACCAGTTTCGATCTCCGCAAGGAGGCCGAAGCGGCTGGAATTACCGGCACGCTGCAGCAGCTCGAGCTGGAGCTGATCGGATTGAAGCCGGTGAAGAACCGCGTGCGCCAGATCACGTCGCTCCTGCTGATCGAACGTATCCGGCAGCGTGCGGGATTGGCTTCCTCGCCGCCGACGCTGCATATGTCGTTTACCGGAAATCCCGGCACCGGCAAGACGACCGTCGCGCTGCGCATGGCAAAGATCCTGCACGGCCTCGGCTTCGTGCGGCGTGGGCAGGTGATCTCGGTGACGCGCGACGATTTGGTCGGCCAGTATATCGGCCACACCGCGCCGAAGACCAAGGAGATACTGAAGAAGGCCATGGGCGGCGTGCTGTTCATCGACGAGGCCTATTATCTGCACCGTCCGGACAACGAGCGCGACTATGGCCAGGAGGCGATCGAGATTCTGCTTCAGGTGATGGAAAACCAGCGCGAGGACCTCGTCGTGATCCTTGCCGGCTATGGCGAGCGGATGACGAACTTCTTCGCCTCCAATCCCGGCTTCCGTTCGCGGATCGCCCACCACATCGACTTTCCGGACTATGCGGAAGCCGAGCTGCTCGTCATCGCCGAGCTGATGCTGAAGGAACGGGGTTATCGCCTCTCGGCGGCGGCGCGTGAGGCGTTCGAGAAATACATCGCGCTGCGCCGGACCCAGCCGTTCTTCTCCAATGCGCGCTCGATCCGCAACGCCGTCGACCGCATCCGCCTGCGGCAGGCCGATCGCCTGGTGTCCGATCTCGATCGCATGCTCGAGATCGCCGACCTCGAAACGATCGATCCCATGGACGTCCTGGCGAGCCGCGTGTTCAGCGGCGGTGCGGACGCGCAGAGGAGTGCGAAGCCATGACGAGAGAAATCCTCATCGCGCCGTCGATCCTGGCCGCGGATTTCGCGCGCCTCGGCGAGGAGATCGTAGCGATCGACGCTGCGGGCGCCGACTGGATTCATTGCGACGTCATGGATGGGCATTTCGTCCCGAACATCAGTTACGGCGCGGACGTCATCAAGGCGATCCGGCCCCTGACGAATAAGATGTTCGACGTGCATCTCATGATCGCGCCGGCCGATCCCTATCTGGAGGCGTTCGCGAAGGCCGGCGCGGATGTGATCACGGTTCATGCCGAAGCCGGTCCGCACCTCGATCGCTCGCTCCAGGCCATCCGCGCGCTCGGCAAGAAAGCCGGCGTCAGCCTGTGTCCCGCTACTCCCGAAAGCGCGATCGAGTATGTGCTCGATCGTCTCGACCTCGTCCTGGTGATGACGGTCAATCCGGGTTTTGGCGGCCAGTCCTTCCTCGAGTCCCAACTCGAGAAGATCGGGCGCATCCGAAGCATGATCGGCGACCGGCCGATCCGGCTCGAGGTTGACGGCGGCATCACCCGCGACAATGCCGCTGCCGTGGCCGCTGCGGGCGCCGATACGCTTGTGGCGGGGTCCGCCGTGTTTCGCGGCAGGGGCAGCGCGGACTATGCCGGCAACATCGCGGCCATCCGCGCTGCTGCGGAGGCCGGCAGGGTTCGAAACCTGCAACATAGTTCGGCGCGGACGCTCCGAGCCGGTGAGCCCGCGCTCATCCGATGACCCACAACGCCTGGCCATTTGGTCCGCAGTAAGGTTCCCAAGCGTTGAGTCCGCGCTGATTGGAACTTTCCCCTGAATGCGCGTTTGCCTAAAAACAGGCGAGTCGAGGCGCGTGGCGGGCGCAGCAAATCTTTTGCATAGCCGCCATCGCCCTGACGCAAATAAGGGCAATAAGCTCTCTGTGAATGCGAGGGAGGGTCTCATGGATAACGTACGTCGCTACCGTGCGCTGGCGTCCCTCTGTCGTCAGCAGGCCGCCTATCGGCCGCTCCAGAGCTGGGAACTGCTCGGCCAGGCCGAACATTTCGAATATCTCGCCGAAGTCGAACTCAAGGCGCATTTCGACGCGTGCAATGCGCCACACGACAACGACGGCGTCGAGGCCACGGCGTGGGAGAGGCCCGCCGCGGCGTGACGGTGCAAATTGTTCGAATATGACCTGAACTTGCCGATCCGGCACCGCTCAAGGACGGGGTTGTCAGCCCGAACGACAGGGCTTGTGGCCGGCCCGACCTGGGTCAGCCCTCGATTAATGCGACATCAGCGTCGGGACGGTCATGGCTTCCAGCATGGCGCGGGTGACGCCGCCGAGGAACCGCTCCTGCAATCGCGAATGGCCGTAACCGCCCATGACCAGAAGATCGAGGCTCTCATCGGCTGCCAGCGACAGCATGGTCGGCTGAATGTGAGAGCGCGCGGCCCACAGGTTGACCGTGCGGGTCGATAGTCCACGCCGACCGAGATGCCTTGCCAGATTGCGCGTCGAGACCTCGTCGGGAATCGTGTCTGTTTCGTTGATCGCAATGATCACGATCTCCTCGGCGCGAGCCAGGAATGGTGCGGCGTCGCGCATGGCGCGCGCGGCGAGGCGGCTGCCATCCCAGCAGATGCCGATCCGTTTCGCCTTGAACGCTCCATGGAAAGTGTAGGGCAGGAAAAGCACCGGCCCGCCCGCCTGAAACAGGATCTCGCGAGGCACATCGTTGTCGAGTGAGCCTTGCGCCGGGTCCGGCTGAAGCACGATGCTGAGATCGTGCAGCCGCGCCATCTCGCCAAGCAAGCCGACCGCATCCCCCGGCATCGCCCCGAGCGAGTGGCATGTGTAGGAAATGCCGGCGTTCATCGCTTCGATCTTGAACACCGCGAGCGCCGCCTCGGCGCGCTCCACTGCGCTTTCGCGCTCCATCTCGAACACCGCCGCCACGGCAGCGCCGCCCTCCATCACGTAGGCCGCACTGGTTGCCACATAACCAACCGCGACTGCGTCGAGGTGGGCGTTGAGGCCCGCTGCGAGCGAGATCGAGCCATCGATCACCGGTCGCATCGGGCGCTCAGTGGGGATGTGGACGAGAATATCTTTGTACATGACGTGCCTCCGATGGACATCATCCGGTGGCCGCAGTCTTTCACGGTGCGCAGGGCTCGCGTTGAGCTGCATCAAATGTGCAGCCTCGACTTTTGTCGACGGCCCCGGCCACTTTGCCAAGATTTACAAGATTTAATCGTATGGACGGGACGCTGTAAGGTGGCGACCGCCATGTTGGGTGCAAGGCGACTTACCCGACATGGACATATCGACATGAACGATCGCGTCAATTCCGACACCACCGCGTCCCGCAAGATCCTGAGACCGCGCCGGCTCGCGCTGCTCGGCACCGTGGCCGCGCTTGGCCTGGCCGTGCTGGCGACTGCCCCCGGCTCTTCGCCGTTCAGCGCGACCTCGTTCATCGCGCCCGCCCAAGCCGCAGAGAGCGCCGCGACACCGCCGGGCTTCGGCGACCTCGTCAGCAAGGTCAAACCCGCCGTCATCTCGGTGCGGGTCAGGATCGACCAGGACAACGACAAGAGCGCGATGCTGCAACAGAACCGGATGGATTCCGACGAAGCATCGCCGTTCGACCAGTTCTCGCGGCAATTCGGCTTCCGTGGCCCGGGCGGCATGGACGGCATGCCGCGCCAGCGCCGCCAGATGATCACGGGTGAGGGCTCCGGCTTCTTCATCTCCGCCGACGGCTATGCCGTGACCAACAATCACGTCGTCGATCACGCCGAGTCGGTGCAAGTGACGATGGACGACGGCACGATCTACAGCGCGAAAGTGGTCGGTACCGATCCGAAAACGGATCTCGCGCTGATCAAGGTCGAGGGCAAGAAGGATTTTCCGTTCGTCAAATTCTCTGACCAGAAACCGCGCATCGGCGACTGGGTGGTCGCGGTCGGCAATCCCTTCGGGCTCGGCGGCACCGTGACCGCCGGCATCGTCTCGGCCAGCGGCCGCGATATCGGCAACGGTCCCTATGACGACTTCATCCAGATCGACGCGCCGATCAACAAGGGCAATTCCGGCGGTCCGGCCTTCGACATGAACGGCAACGTGATCGGCGTGAACACCGCCATCTTCTCGCCCTCCGGCGGCTCGGTCGGCATCGGCTTCGACGTTCCGGCCTCGACTGCAAAGCTCGTCATCGCACAGCTGAAGGACAAGGGTGCGGTCACACGCGGCTGGCTCGGCGTGCAGGTGCAGCCGGTGACGTCGGATATCGCCGACAGCCTCGGCCTCAAGGAAGCGCGTGGCGCGATCGTCGACAATCCGCAGGACGGCAGCCCGGCGGCGAAAGCGGGCATCGAGGCGGGCGACGTCATCATCGCCGTCAACGGCACCGCGATCAAGGATTCCCGCGATCTCGCCCGCACTATCGCCACCCTGGCGCCGGGCACGTCCGTGAAGCTCGATGTCGTCCACAAGGGCGACAGCAAGACGGTGACACTGGCGCTCGGCGAGTTGCCGAATGAGCGGCAGGTGAGAGCCGACGAGGGCAAGTCGCAGCCAGATGCCGGCATGCCGCCGCGTCTCGGGCTCAGCCTGGCTCCGGCCAGCGACGTGCAGGGCGCCGGCCAGAAGGGCGTCGTCGTCACTGAAGTCGATCCGCAAGGGCCGGCCGCGCAACGCGGCATCCAGACCGGCGACGTCATCCTCAACGTGGGCGGCAAGGCCGTCGCCAATATCGGCGATGTCCGTTCGGAGCTGGCGCAGGCGAAATCGTCCGGCAAGCGCAGCGTGCTGCTGCAGGTCAGAAGCGCACAGGCGACCCGGTTCGTGGCGGTGCCGCTCGCATAGGGCGAACGTCGATCGGCGCAGATCCAAAAAGGCGGCCCACGGGCCGCCCTTCCTGTTCGCCTTCAGGATTCCGGATGCCCGCCGATAACATTCTCGTTAACGGCAGGGAGGATGACCCGGTTCGTCCGAAAAAGCCGTGTTCGCTCGTCACAGTTGCGGATGTTGTGGACTCGACGGCAATGAAGCCGCCGGGACGATTGCAAGCGTGGAACTTCGAACTTGCCGCCGCTGAGCCGGCCGGCAATTCGTATTTGATCGGTGCCGACATGGATCGATTGAAGCTCTCGCTGAGGACTGCGCTGCTCGTGGCGCCCCTCGTGCTATGGGGTGGAAACGCTCTCGGGCGCGACGACGGCCGCTACGCGGACTCACCTCTCAAGCCGTGGTTCGACGGCCTGCGCAGCCATCTCGGTCCGTGCTGCTCGGATGCGGATGGGTTTGCCGTCGCCGATCCCGACTGGGACTCGCACAATGGACATTATCGCGTACGGCTCGACGGCGAATGGGTCGAGGTGCCGGACGAAGCCGTGATCACTGAGCCGAACCGAGCCGGCCGCACCATGGTGTGGCCGGTGAAGACCGCGTTCGGCGTTTCGATCCGCTGCTTCATGCCGGGCAGCATGATCTGACGGAGGTCAGCGCGACCGTTTGGAGGATTTGCGCTTCGACGTTTTCTTCGAACTCTTCTTTGAAGTCTTCTTGGATGTTTTCCGAGTTGTCTTCTTGGACGATTTCTTCGACGTTTTCTTTGACGTTTTCTTGGACGTCTTCCGCTTTGCGGCTTTCTTCGGGACCTTCTTGCCCTTCTTGCGCGCTTTCGACAGGCCGATCGCGATTGCCTGCTTGCGGCTCTTCACGCGTCCGCCTCGACCGCCCGGTCCGCTTTTCGCGGTACCCTTCTTGTAGCGCTTCATCTCGCTTTCGACATCGCTGCCGGAGCTGCGCGAGTAGCGGCGCTTCTTTGCCTTGCGTGCCATGCATGTTCTCCCTTGGCCGGGGAAAACCATCCGGGACAGGCATAGTTCCGAAGCGCGCATGCAACGGGGATACGCGACCTACCTAGAACGAATCCGCCAACTCGATCTCCGCTTCCAGCACCTGAATGCGCCGTGCTGCCTCGCTGGAGGACAGATCCCGCGCATATTGCGCGGGTTGATACGCCTCTTCGCTCAGCCGTTTCAGCCGGAGGCCCTGCGCCCGCGTCATCTGCTCGGTGAGGAAAGCCTTGGCGGTGAGGGAAGTCTTGTCGGTTAGGAAAGTCTTGGCGTCGTATTTACCTTGAACCTGCATGTCGCTTCTCCCTTCTGAAATCGTGACTTGACTATATGTTCTTATTTTGTTCTAACAAGTCATGGACAACAGAATTAATGAAATTCGACGTAAAATCAGCGCCTTGAGGCTGGAAATGGCCGATATCGAGGTGTCCGTCCGCGAACTCGTCGACCGCGAGCACGACTGCACAGAGAAGGCCCTGGCGCAGATGGATCTGCGCCGGAAAATCAATCTGCTGATCTGCGAATGGAAGGCTGCGGGTGGCGGCGATGTCTTGCCGAATGTCCGCGACAGGATGCGCCTTCGTTCCGCGAAGACGTCAGGTAGTCCTCTGCGCGTGATCGCGCGCCGCTGAGAGCTTTGGGAGCGCACGGTGGAGGAAGACCCGGATGCGTACCGGATTCTCAAGCTGCGCGCCGAGATTCTCGAACTGGGCTCTGCGATCCGGCAGCTGCAACGCGAGGGGCTCGACGACGCCGCGGCCCAGCTCTTGATCGCGCGCAAGCGAGCGCGACTCGATCATCTGGTGAAATCCGATCCCGCCGGCGTTCATCCTGACATCCTGGGCAGCCATCGTAGCTGAAGCCTGCGCGCAGCGCGACATGCGGGGCTCCTCGATACCGCATGTTGACGAACCGGCCCGAGAAAAGTTCGTTCGAACGCCAAAGCAAAAAGGCCCCGCGGTAGCGGGGCCTCCATGAGTTCGACGAACAACACCTACTTGGTGTTGCTCATGCCGCTCTTGTTGTTCGTCATGGTGCCGCCCTGGTCGGAGCCGGGGCCAGAGCCGCCCTGACCGGAGGGGTCAGCCCCCTTGGAGGACTTGGTGTTGGCGCCCGTGGTGGTCTGCGACGATGACATCGAGGATCCGTGTTTCGCCTTGTGCGACTTGGCCTGCACGGCGAACGGTGCGGCGGCGAGGCCGGTTGCCAACATCACGGCAAGAGCGAGCTTGGTGTTCTTCATGCGCGGGAACTCCCTGAGTTGAATTGACGCAGGCAGCCAACCGCTATTCGTCGCAGGAGTTCCGAACAAAGGAGTTCCGGCAAATCACCAGACTTCAAGATTGCTTGTCTTCTGTGAGGATGAATACGAGGCCGGTGAGTGTCGCGCCGATCGCGAACGTCGTCACCAATGTGAAGGCGAAAACGGCAACGGCCTGTCTTCCGCCGTGGCTCAGCAAATTGGCGACGTCTGGATTAGACAGCACGAGCAAGAGACTGAAAGCCAGCCCTAAGGCTGCGCCCATCATCGCGTGCGTCATCAGCTTGACGAGCCCGCTGGGAGAGATCAGGTCCGACGACTTTTTCGTGCGCATGGAACTCTATCCCGATCTCGCATCCAACGCGTGCGACACGCACCGGTTCCACCCGCATGAAGGAATTGTCATCGCCCGCTTCATCCGACGTTCATGCCGGGCCTGCAAGAATGAGCGCGCAACACGGGAACATTCGATATGGGTAAGGTGGTCTTTCTCTATCGCTCTCTGGCTTATCGCAACGCAGCCGCGGACATCCTCCGCAAAGCGCGCAAGCTGCCCCGCGGCGCGGAGCGAAGCGCGGCGCGCCGCTATGCCAAGGCGCTGCGCGATCTCGCCCAAACGGAAGCCTGGCTCGAAGGACGCGTCGCGCGCGAAGCACGAACGACGCAACGCAGGAAGAGTGTGGCGTCCGCTTAACCGGATGCGCGCTGCAATTCGGCGGAGCTGGCGGCTTCAAAGTTGCCGGGCCCGGTTGTCGCGGCAGTCTTGCGGACCAACGGCACCTCGAGCCGGCACAACAGACCCTCGGCGCGCCAATCGAATCGCGCCTGCCCGCCGAGCTGGGACTCGACGCTCGCAAGCAGGCTCCGCGTACCAAAGCCGCGGGATTTCGGCGTCATCACGAGCGGGCCGCCGGATTCCTCCCAGGTCAGCGTGAGCAGCTCTTCCTCGACCTGCCAGCCGATCGCGAGCCGTCCCGTCCGCGTCGAGAGCGCGCCATACTTCGCCGAGTTGGTGAAAAGCTCATGCAGCGCCAGCGCGAGCGTCTGGGCCGTTGCCGGCAGCAACTGAACTTCGGACCCCGCCAATTTGATCTGGCCGCCGAGGGAATAGGGCGCTAGCTCCTCGTCGATCAGCTTTGAGAGTTCGGCACCCTGCCAGCTCGACAGCGACAGGATCGTATGCACGCGCGCCAGTGCATTGATGCGTCCCTCGACGGCGCTGACATAGGCTTTGACCTCGTCGGCGCGGGTGAGGCGCACGATCGATTGCGCCAGCGCCAGCGCATTCTTGGCGCGATGATCGACTTCCCGCGCCAGGAGAGTCTGCCGTTCCTCGGCGCGCTTGCGTTCGGTGATGTCCACCGTCACGCCGCTGACGCGCATGACCCGACCGCTATCGTCAACCGTGGCGGCGGCCGTGCCGACACACCAGCGCACGTCGCCGTCGGGCCGCACGATCCGGAACTCCGTTTCATAGGAGCGTGTGCCCTTGTTGAATTCGGCGATCGCCTTGCGCAACTGATCGACGTCATCCGGATGCAACAGCGCCTGAACGTTGGGCGGATTCACCTCGAAGCTCTCCGGGCCAACACCAAAGATGCGGTATTGTCCCTCGTCCCACATCCAGTCGCCGGTGATCCAGTCCCAGTCCCAGGAGCCCATCTTGCCGGCGGCGATCGCCATGCTGCGCCGCTCTTCGCTCTCGCGCAGCTTTGCGGTGGAATTCTCCAGCTCGGCAGTACGTGCACGCACGCGGTCCTCGAGATCCTGGTTCAGCCGTTCGAGTTCGCGCGTCTTGCGATAGAGCTCTGCAAACACCTTGACCTTGGCGCGCAGCACCTCCGGCACGACCGGGACCGGGACGTAGTCGACCGCGCCCATCTCGTAGCCGCGCAGACGGTCGATGTCGCTGACTTGAATGGCCGAGATGAAGATCATCGCGGTCTTCTGGAAGCGCGGGTGCTCGCGGATCATCGCGGCGAGCTCGAAGCCGTCGAGCTCGGGCATGCAGACGTCGACCAGGATCACCGCGATCTCGGTCTTGAGCAGCACCTCCAGAGCCTCGCGACCCGACGAGGCGATCACGAGGTTCTGGCCGAGATCCTTCAGGATCACCTCATAGGCGAGCAGCTTGGCCGGCTGGTCGTCGACGAGGAGGATGTTGACCTTTTCGTGGTCCATACGGGCATCCAACTCAGCGGTGCAGCCACATGCGGATTGCAAGCAGCAGTTGATCGGTGTTGACGGGTTTGGCGAGGTAGTCGGACGCGCCGGCCTCGAGGCATTTCTCGCGGTCGCCCTTCATGGCCTTGGCTGTCAACGCGATGATCGGAAGACGGGCGAAGGTCGGATTTTCACGAATGACGCCGATGGTCTGATAGCCATCCATCTGCGGCATCATAATGTCCATCAGCACGATGGCGATCTCCGGGTTGGATTCGACCAAGGTCACCGCCTCGTTGCCGGTCGTGGCCGTCAGCACCTTCATGCCGCGCCGCTCCAGCACGCTCGACAGCGCGAAGATGTTGCGGGCGTCGTCGTCGACGAGCAGGGCGGTCTTGCCGATCAGGTCCTCGTCGGAACTGTTCAGCTTCTCGAGCATGCGCTGCTTCTCCACCGGCAATTCCGTGATCACGCGATGCAGGAACAGCGCGGTCTCGTCAAGCAGGCGCTCCGGCGATTCCACGCCCTTGACGACAATGCTCCGCGCCATGGTGTGGAGTTCCGCATCTTCCTCGGCCGACAGCTCGCGGCCGGTGAAGACGACGACCGGGACATTCGACAGCGCGTCGTCGTTGCGGATCTGGTCCAGCACCTCGAAGCCGGTCATGTCGGGCAGGCGCAGGTCGAGCACAACGCAATCACAGGGGTTCTCACGCAGCATCGAGAGTGCGTCGGCACCGGTGCCGGTCGTCACGATCTCGATGTCGTCGTGGTGCAGGAGCTCACGGATCGAGAGTTGCTCGGCCTCGTTGTCCTCGACGATCAGCAGCCGCTTGCGCCGCGGCCGCGCATATTCCTTGATCTGCGTCAGCGCGGCCGAGACGCCCTCGGTCGTCGTCGGCTTGTTGACGAAGGAGAAGGCGCCGCGCGCCAGCGCATGCTGGCGGTCCTCATCGAGCGTGATGATCTGCACGGGGATGTGGCGTGTCAGCGGATTGTGCTTGAGCTGGCTCAGCACGGTCCAGCCGAGCATATCAGGCAGGAACACGTCGAGCGAGACGGCCCTCGGCTGGTACTGCTTTGCAAGCTCCAGCGCCTCCGCGCCGCGGGCGGCGACCAGCACCTTGAATCCCTTGTCGCGGGCGAGGTCGACCAGCACGCGCGCGTAGTGCGGGTCGTCCTCGACGATGAGGAGGATGCTGTCGCCGGGTTCGAGGTTGAGCCGGTCGTCGGGGAGCTGCTCGATGACGCGCTGCGGTTCGGCTGTCGCGGGCTGCAGCGCCGGCGGCTGGCTCTGTTGTTGGGGCGCCGCGCGGGGCGCGAGCGTCGGGCCGGAATATTTCAGCGGCAGGTAAAGCGTGAAGCACGAGCCTTTGCCCGGCAAGCTGCGCAGGTGGATCTCGCCGCCGAGCAGGCTTGCGAGCTCGCGGCTGATCGCAAGGCCGAGGCCGGTGCCGCCATATTTGCGGCTAGTGCCGGCATCCGCTTGCTGGAACGCCTCGAAGATCAGCTTCTGCTTCTCCAGGGGGATGCCGATGCCGGTATCGGACACTTCGAATGCGATGACGGCCGGCGCCGAGTTGAGCACGGGATGATCCGTGCCCCAGCCGCCGACCGCGGCGGCGACCTTCAGGCGCACCTCGCCTTCGGCGGTGAACTTGAAGGCGTTGGAGAGCAGGTTCTTCAAAACCTGCTGTAGTCGCTTGGAGTCGGTGACGAGGCTGCGTGCGAGATTCGGATCGACGTCGATCTTGAACGAAAGGTTGCGGTTCTCCGCCTCGTGACGGAACGGTCGCCCGACCGTATCGAGCAGGTTCGCGGTCAGGATTTCCTCGGCGTCGACCGTCACCGTACCGGACTCGATCTTGGAGAGATCGAGAATGTCGCTGATGAGATTGAGCAGGTCGGTGCCGGCGCCATGGATGGTGCGGGCGAATTCGACCTGCTTACCGGTAAGATTGCCGTCCGGGTTGTCGGTGAGCTGCTGGCCGAGGATCAGGATCGAGTTCAGCGGCGTGCGCAGCTCGTGGCTCATATTGGCCAGGAATTCGGACTTGTACTTCGAGGTCAGCGCGAGCTCGGTCGCCTTTTCCTCCAGTGCGCGGCGGGCCTGCTCGATCTCCTGGTTCTTGCGCTCGACTTCGACGTTGCGCTCGGCGAGCTGCTGGGCCTTCTGCTCGAGCTGGTCGTTGGTCTGCTGCAATTCGCGCTGCTGGGTCTGGAGTTCGCCGGCGAGCTGCTGCGACTGCTTGAGCAGGCCCTCGGTCTGCATCGTCGCCTCGATCGAGTTGAGCACGATGCCGATCGAGTCCGTAAGCTGCTCCAGGAAGGTCATCTGCGAGGTCGTGAAGGAGGTGAGCGAGGCGAGCTCGATGACCGCCTTGACCTGGCCTTCGAACAGCACCGGCAGCACCACGAGGTTCTTCGGCGCGACGCGAAGCAATGCCGAATTGATCGGCACCACGTCGGGCGGAATGTCCGCAATCACGCGCGGGCGCCGGTCGAGCGCACATTGGCCGATCAGGCCGTCGCCGAATGGCAGCACCCGCGGGTACGGATAGACGCCGTCGCCGGCATAGGAGGCAAGCAGCAGGAGCCGCGGACTGTCTTCGTTCTCGACCTGATAGATCACGCCGGTATGCGCGTTCACCAGCGGCGACAATTCGGTCAGCAGCAGGCGACCGACGGTGGTGAGGTCGCGCTGGCCCTGAAGCATGTTGGTGAATTTCGCCAGATTGGTCTTCAGCCAGTCCTGCTCGGTGTTCACGTCCGTCGTGAGGCGGAGGTTCGTGATCATCGTGTTGATGTTGTCTTTCAGCTCGGCGACCTCGCCGCGGGCGTCGACCTGGATCGACCGCGTCAGGTCGCCCTTGGTCACGGCGGTCGCCACTTCCGCGATCGCGCGCACCTGCGAGGTGAGGTTGGCTGCCAGCAAATTGACGTTGCCGGTGAGATCCTTCCAGGTGCCCGCGGCGCCGGGCACGTCGGCCTGACCGCCGAGCCGGCCCTCGACGCCGACCTCGCGCGCCACCGACGTCACCTGGTCGGCGAAGGTCGCGAGCGTCTCGGTCATGTTGTTGATGGTGTCGGCGAGCGCCGCGACCTCGCCCTTCGATTTCACGGTGAGGTTCTGCTTGAGGTCGCCGTTGGCGACCGCGGTCACCACCTTGACGATGCCGCGGACCTGCTCGGTCAGGTTCGCCGCCATGAAGTTGACGGTGTCGGTGAGATCCTTCCAGGTGCCGGCGACGCCGGGCACCTGGGCCTGGCCGCCGAGTTCGCCTTCGGTGCCGACCTCGCGGGCAACGCGCGTGACTTCGCCGGCGAACGCATTGAGCTGGTCCACCATGGTGTTGATGGTATTCTTGAGCTCGAGGATTTCGCCCTTCACGTCGACGGTGATCTTGCGCGACAGGTCGCCGCGCGCGACGGCGGTGGTGACTTCGGCGATGTTGCGGACCTGGGTGGTGAGGTTCGCGGCCAGCAGGTTGACGTTGTCGGTGAGGTCCTTCCAGGTGCCGCCGACGCCGGGCACGACGGCTTGGCCGCCGAGCCGCCCCTCGGTGCCGACCTCGCGCGCGACGCGCGTCACTTCCGCGGCGAAGGAGCGGAGCTGCTCGACCATGGTGTTCAAGGTGTCCTTGAGCAGCAGAATTTCACCGCGCACGTCCACCGTGATCTTCTTCGACAGGTCGCCGCCGGCGATCGCGGTCGCGACCTCGGCGATGTTGCGGACCTGCGCGGTGAGGTTCGAGGCCATGAAATTGACGTTGTCGGTGAGGTCCTTCCAGGTGCCGGCAACGCCGGGCACCTCGGCCTGGCCGCCGAGCTTGCCTTCGGTGCCGACCTCGCGCGCGACGCGGGTGACTTCACCGGCAAAGCCGTTGAGCTGGTCCACCATGGTGTTGATGGTATTCTTCAGCTCCAAAATCTCGCCACGGACGTCGACGGTGATCTTGCGCGAGAGGTCGCCGCGCGCCACGGCGGTGGTCACTTCGGCGATGTTGCGGACTTGGGCGGTGAGGTTGCCCGCCATCGAGTTGACGCTGTCGGTGAGGTCTTTCCAGGTGCCGGCGACGCCGGGCACGTTGGCTTGGCCGCCGAGCCGACCTTCGGTGCCGACCTCGCGCGCGACGCGCGTCACCTCGCCCGCGAAGCGGTTGAGCTGGTCGACCATCGTGTTCAGCGTGTCCTTGAGCTGAAGGATCTCGCCGCGCACGTCCACGGTGATCTTGCGTGACAAGTCGCCACCGGCGATCGCGGTCGCGACTTCGGCGATGTTGCGGACCTGGGCGGTGAGGTTGCCCGCCATCGAGTTGACGCTGTCGGTGAGGTCCTTCCAGGTGCCGGCGACGCCGGGGACTTCGGCCTGGCCGCCGAGCTTGCCTTCGGTGCCGACTTCGCGCGCGACGCGCGTGACTTCGCCGGCGAAGGCATTGAGCTGGTCCACCATGGTGTTGAGCGTTTCCTTCAGCTGAAGGATTTCGCCTGATACGTTGACGGTGATCTTCTTCGACAAATCGCCCTTGGCCACCGCGGTCGCGACTTCGGCGATGTTGCGGACCTGGCCGGTCAGGTTCGAGGCCATCGAGTTGACGCTGTCGGTGAGATCCTTCCAGGTGCCGGCCACGCCGCGCACCTGGGCCTGGCCGCCGAGCTTGCCTTCGGTGCCGACCTCGCGTGCGACGCGCGTGACCTCGCCGGCAAAGGCGTTGAGCTGGTCCACCATGGTGTTGATGGTGTCTTTCAGCTCCAGGATTTCGCCGCGGACGTCGACCGTGATCTTCTTCGACAAATCGCCGCCGGCGACCGCGGTCGTCACCTCGGCGATGTTGCGGACCTGCGCGGTGAGGTTCGAGGCCATCGAGTTGACGCTCTCGGTCAGGTCCTTCCAGGTGCCGGCGACGCCGAGCACGTTGGCCTGGCCGCCGAGCCGGCCCTCGGTGCCGACTTCGCGCGCGACGCGCGTGACCTCGCCGGCGAAGGCGTTGAGCTGGTCGACCATGGTGTTGAGCGTTTCCTTCAATTGAAGGATTTCGCCCGAGACGTTCACCGTGATCTTTTTCGAGAGGTCGCCGCTCGCGATGGCGGTGGCGACATCGGCGATGTTGCGGACCTGCGCGGTGAGGTTCGAGGCCATGAAGTTGACGTTGTCGGTGAGGTCCTTCCAGGTACCGGCGACGCCCGGCACCTGGGCCTGGCCGCCGAGCTTGCCTTCGGTGCCGACCTCGCGCGCGACGCGCGTCACTTCCGAGGCGAACGAGTTGAGCTGGTCCACCATGGTGTTGATGGTGTCCTTCAGCTCCAGGATTTCGCCGCGCACGTCCACCGTGATCTTGCGCGAAAGGTCGCCGCGCGCCACGGCGGTGGTGACGTTGGCGATGTTGCGCACCTGCGCGGTGAGGTTGCCGCACATCGCGTTGACGCTGTCGGTGAGATCTTTCCAGGTGCCGGCGACGCCGGGCACGATGGCCTGGCCGCCAAGCTTGCCGTCAGTGCCGACCTCGCGCGCCACCCGCGTCACTTCCGAGGCAAAGGAGCGGAGCTGGTCCACCATCGTGTTGATGGCTTCCTTGAGCTGAAGGATCTCGCCGCGGACGTCGACCGTGATCTTCTTCGAGAGGTCGCCGTTCGCAACCGCGATCGTCACCTCGGCGATGTTGCGAACCTGGTTGGTCAGGTTGTTCGCCATCGAGTTGACGCTCTCGGTCAGATCCTTCCAGACGCCGGTCACTTCCGGCACCTGGGCCTGGCCGCCGAGCTTGCCTTCGGTACCGACCTCGCGCGCCACGCGCGTCACCTCGGAGGTGAACACGCCGAGCTGCTTGATCATGGTGTTGACGATGGTCGCCGACTGCAGGAATTCGCCGCGCAGGGGGCGGCCATCGACGTCGAGCTTGACGGTCTGGAGCAGGTCGCCCTGCGCCACGGCTGCGACCGCGCGCGTCACCTCGCGGGTCGGCCACAGCAAATCGTCGATCAGCGTGTTGACCGAGCCTTCCATGTCAGCCCAGGAGCCGGAGGCGAGCCCAAACTTCACGCGCTGGCGCGTCTTGCCCTCGCGGCCCACGACTTGGCCGACCAGCTCGAGCTGCTGCGCCATGCGCTGATTGGCGGCGATGATGTCGTTGAAAGTGTCGGCGAGCTTGCCGTCGATGCCGAGATAGTCGCCGCTCATGCGCACGGAGAAATCGCCGTTTCGCATGGCCTGCAGGGCGAGCAGCAATTCTGCCCGGGAATCCGGCTCCGACATGCCGTTGGTCTTTGGCTTTGGAACGCGACGACCGGAGCGTGATGCAGATCCGGGATCGAGGTCGCTCATACTGATTCCCCCGCAGGCGTCGGCCGAATCCCAGGCAAGACGCGATTATCAAAATAGAGCGTCAGCCAAATTCGAAATCAAGCGCCAACGTCGAGGCGCCCGGAAGTGGAACCTGCTTTGCTCAGCCCGATTAACATAATCGCGACTGTCCGGAATGGTTCCATCGGGTTCCTTTTTTTCCCGGGCGGGAGATGCGTCGGGGGGCTCTTGTGGACCTCGGTCATCGCCTTCCGGAACGGACCGCCAGGCCTGCTGTTAAGCCCGCAAGTACAGGGAGAGCGCACATGAAAGCAGGATTTGCCGTCATCGGGACCGTGATGTTGTTGGCCGGATCGGCGTTCGCGCAGGGCGGGGCCCCCAGCGGCCGCGGGGCCGTCACCGGCGATCCCGCCGCAAGCTCCGCGACCCCACGCGCGGACACACCAACCACGGGTACGTCAGCCCGGTCCAATCCCAGCGGTAGCGGCACGTCGAGTTCGGGCGGCAAGGATGACAATGGGGATGCCGGCCGCGACAAGATGCTGGAGGGCAGCCGCAGCGCGCAGCCGGAGAGCCGACAAAAGTAAGGGATTGCTTGGCAGCCCTACTTGTCCGCCATGGTGCGCTCGGCGTCCTTGACCTGCGAGCGCAACATCGGGAGCTGCTCACGCGCGAACGCTGCAAGCGCGGCATTGTCTGGCGCCTTGAGATAGCGTTCGAGCAGGTCGATCACCGCTTCATACTCGGGGATCTGCGCGGCATAGAAGCTTCTGACGAAAGTGGGTCCGTCCGAGGTTTCGGGCTCGACCAAGCTCGCGCTCGCCGGGGTCGTCTTGGTGACGCGCGGTTCGGTACCGATCGCCTCCTGAATCTCCTTCAAGGCCTTGTCCCGGCGGGCCGCTTCTTCGGCGCGCAGGGCGGCGAGGTTCTTGACCTCGGCATTGCCCTTGAGGTCGGTGCTCTCCAGCAGGCCCTGCTGGAAGCGGCTGAAGGTGTAGAGTTCGCTGATGGCCTCGGTTGCGGTCGGCGTGCGGCCGGCCGGCCGTCGCTCCCCGGTGCTGTCGGCAAGCGCTGCCGTGCTGATGAACGCCAAAACGATCGCGAGATGAATCCGCATGGATATCCAATGGCGGACGGAGGTGGAAAGTTCCGCAGAGGTTACGATCCGGTAAGGCCGGTTGCGACGTGACGGTTCCGTCCCCAATTCATCTTCATGAAACAGTCTGAGATCTTCAGGGATAACGCCGACAACTGCCTCCAGCTCGCCGAGCGGTCCGAAGGACAGCCGGCGCACAAGCGTTTTCTGCGCATGGCAAACGCGTGGACGGCACTCGCCAACGAGCAGGATTGGCTCGACGGCGAGGTCCCGCCCGTTCCAGCCCGCGTCCTTCAAAAGCAGGATGCGTAACGCTCTCGTTTCGTGGATCTGCGTGTGAGACTGCTCACGGACGGCAAGCAGGATCATTCGTAACAGTCGATCGCGTTGATTTCCTATCCAGGAGGTTTTTGCAATGGCTCCACGTCTGGCTCTTCTTTCGCTCATTCTTGCCTTTGGCGTGTCGGTCGCGTTCGCCACGGTGACGACGGTGCGGCAGGTGCATCATGAGAACGCATCGGCCCCGGTGCACTCGGCGCACAGTTAGCCGCAGTCTCGTCTCGCGCGTCCGGAACCTTCGACGCTCCGGCGCGTAAGCGCTTCGAGACAGCAAAGAGGCGAGAGATATCATGGCGCATTCCGACCAAGGCATCATCAGAGATCAGCGCGGTGAACAGCAGCCGCGGGACAAGCAGCGCGCGCAGACCGTGCACAAGTCGGAGCCAAAGGGCTCGTCCTCTCGTGAGGCCACGCGCGATCCCAAACTGAACGACAACAGCAAGACGCCCGGCTCCGGCATGGCGCCCGATGATTCCGGCGACGCCCCGAGCGGCTAATTCCATCAGGAACGAATCGGCGCGCAAAGAGTCGAGGGATTGCTTCCGGTTGTCATGCCCCCGGTGATCCGGAAGTAATCTCCAAGGACGGCCCTGGCACCCGTGCCGGGGCCGTTTTGTTGAGCATCAGGCTGGACTAATCTTCTGTGTCGCGCTGCGGATGCGGTTGTGTGTGGCCGTCCGGGCCGCGTCCGAAAACCCCGAACCTGCTCGATTTGACATTAGGCCCTGCATCGACAGCGGCGGTGGCCAGTCCGAGCTTGAGGAGCTCGCGCACAGCCGCGGCTCGCGTCGGCATGCGATGTTTGAACCGGAAGTCGTCGACCGCCGCCAGTTCTTCCGGTGACAGCATGACCTGGAGCCGCTCGGCGCGAAGGTCGTTCATGATCAATCATCCAAATGAGCAAGTTGAGTAGTTTACTCAACGAACTCATTCCACCGCGGTTCCATAAGATGCTTCTATGGCGCCAAGTGAGTAAAATAATAGAATGAAATCAATAAGTTATATGATGCAGAGGTCGTTGGGCAGGTGTATGCTTCCCGCAAATGGGAGAGACGTCATGACCAACGAAGTCAGATTGCCCCGCAAACATGTCGAAGAGAGCGACGCACCCAAACCGGTGCGCCCGAGCCACCAGAAGGTCATCGAGCAGGTCGAGCGCTGGGCCAACAGCCCGGGCCTTCAACCGCCGAGATTGCAGCCGTCGACGCAGGCCAAAGCGGGCTAGCGCTTCGCCAGGGGAGAGCCTTTTGCCGATAGCGAATGAGCTGATCGGTGCGGTTTGCGGGAGACGCTGCGCAGCTTGCGCCTGAGCCACCAGGCCGATACCGAAACGACGGCCCAGGCTATCAACGCGGCAGCGAAAGCGCCCGTAACGCTGGCAGCCACGGTGAAATGAAAGACGGTGGCGAATGCCAGGAGACCGATGCTTCCCCAGGCGGCACCCGCTGCGTCGAGCCCGGCGGCCTCTTGCCCGCGGCGCGTGCCGCTGAGGCCGGCCTTCTCCTTGGTGCGGCGTTCATGGCTTTCGACCAGCGTGGCGCTGGCGCAGAAGATGGCGGGAAGCGCAAGGAAAAGTCCGCCGACGGACACACCGAAGCGCGCTCCCAGAACCCCCGTGAGCACGGTCGCCAGGCCGCCGAGCAGGAAACGAATGCCGTATTCGTACCAGCGTGTCTGCTTGAGTGCGGAGAGCGACAGCTTGACCGGCATCAGGCCGCACCTCCGAAGCCGGCGAGCAGGCCGAAGGCGACCGCAAGCCACACGATGAGAGCGAGGACGGTCGCGGGCAGCGCGGACACACGGTATCTGATCAGCAGATGGCAGACGACGACGCTGTAGCAGCCGAGCGCGACCGCGCCATAGATCATCGTCCAGCTTTCGGCCGCGGCATATTGCGGTCCGTGCTGGACGACGGCGATGCCGAGCGTCGCCAATGCGACTGACGGTGCTGCGCCGAGCAACCCCGCAAAGCTTTTGGGTTTGAGCATATCGCCCAGGATCGCAAAAGCGGAGACGATGATGCCACCGGCGATGAAGCGCACGATATATTCGGTCACGGCTTTTCCCGCCGATTGACTTGCTTGCGGAACGATTGCGTCAGTGTCCATGGCCCCAAGAGTCTCTCTACGGCCGCGCCAAGCGCAAAGCCTGCGATCACGTCGCTTGCCCAATGCGCGAGTACTGCGATCCGGGTCAGCGACAGCGCGATCGCGACCGTGCGCAGCAATCGGCGCGGCGTCTTCGGCAGCAAGCCCGCCGCCGAGGCAAGGGCGCCCATATGGACGGCGTGACCGGACGGGAAGGCGTCGCGCGCCCGTCCTGAGACGGGTACTCCATGCCCGTGCCCGCGTACGGTCAGCCGGTCTGGCCTGGTCTGATCGAACACGGATTTCAGGAGATGCGGCAGGACGGCCGTTGCCAGCGACACGGCCAGCATGTGATTTGCCACGGGCCGCTGTTGCGGCTGCCGAATGTGAGTATAGAGCCACCCTATTGCGGCCAGCACGAGCAGCACGTGCTCGTCGGCGGCCCAGGTTAATGTCTGCGCCGTGTGCTCGACGCCTGAATTGGTGTGATCAGCGATCGTATCCGCGATCGCGGTGTCGATCCGGCTGGGTTTGACCTCTACCAATGCCATCTGTCTGCAAGCGTGATGTCCTTTGTGACAGTTTTGTAAAGCCCGGAGACTAAGAAGGTTCCTGGGCTCAACTTTGCGGCATCAGCCTGCGGCCAGACCAAAGCGCCGTTTACGGCTGTCCCGAACCGCCAGCGGACCCATACACTTGGCCGGTCGCATAGCTCGCGTCGGCCGCGGCAAGCTGCACGTAAATGGAGGCCAGTTCGGCGGGCTGGCCGGGACGGCCGAGCGGCGTCATGCCGCCGAATTTTTCGAGCTTCTCCATCGTGGCGCCGCCGGAGACCTGGAGCGGCGTCCAGATCGGTCCCGGTGCGACGCCGTTGACCCGGATGCCCTTGGAGGCGAGCTGCTTCGCCAGCGACTTCACGTAGTTCATCGTCGCCGCCTTGGTCTGCGCATAATCGTAGAGATCGGGCGAGGGGTCGTAAGCCTGCTCCGACGTCGTGCCGATAATGCACGAGCCGGGCTTCAAATGCGACAGCGCCGCCCTGATGATCCAGAACGGCGCGTAGATGTTGGTCTTCATGGTCGCGTCGAAGTCTTCCGAGGAGACGTCGAGAATGGACGCACGTGTCTGCTGCCGCGCCGCGTTGCAGACGACTATGTCGAGTCCGCCGAGACCTTGGACGGCCTGCTCGACCAGCGTCTTGCAGAAAGCCTCATCCTTGAGGTCGCCGGGAATGGCGAGCCCGGTACGCCCTTCCTTCTTGATCAGCGCGATGACGTCCTGCGCATCCGGCTCTTCCGCCGGCAGATAGTTGATGGCGACGTCGGCGCCTTCGCGTGCGTACGCTATCGCGGCGGCGCGGCCCATGCCGGAATCGCCTCCGGTGATCAGCGCCTTGCGTCCGGCGAGCCGGCCGGAGCCCTTGTAGCTGGTCTCGCCGTGATCCGGAGGCGGCTCCATCTTGCCGGCGAGGCCAGGCCAGGGCTGCGACTGTTTTTTGAACGGCGGCTTTGGAAAACGGCTGACGGGATCGACGAGTTTCTGCTCGGCCATGGATGTGTCTCCTTTCGCTGTCGAAGAGGCCAGCGAAGCAGCAGCAAGCGTTGCGCTCGCCGCTTGGACGACGTGCCGGCGGGATATGGAAGCCTTGTCTTGATGTGTCATGACGGTCTCCGCGATCTCGCGATCCCAATGCGCGGAGAGAGGCATCGTTGCAAAACGGGAGGACGCCGACCCACGAGCCGGCGTCCTCGGAAGATGTTTACTTGGTCTGACCGACGCTCGGCGCCTTGCCGAGCTCCTTGGCCATGTCGAGGTGGTGCTTGAGCGCCGGCAGCGTCTTGCCGGCCCAATCCTTCAGGTCGGAATTGTCGCCGCCCTTGGCGTAACGCTCGAACAGCGAGACCGCGTCCTCATGGGCGCTGACCTGGTACGAATTGTAGTCCGAGCTGAAGTCCTTGCCGTTCGCGCTCTTGAGCTTGTCGAGCTTGCTCTGATGCGAGCTGTCGAGTGCTGTCGGCAGGGTCGCCTGCACCTTGCCGCCGCTGACGAGGCCCTTGAGTTCGCTGCTGGTCTTGGTGTGGTCGGTCACCATTTGCTGCGCAAAGGTCTTCTCCTGCGCGTTGCCTTTCTGCTGGGCGAGCTTGCTCGACTCGATTTCGAACATGTCGCTGATGGCGACTTCCTTGACGAAGTCGGCGGTAGCGGGCGCGACGCCGAGCGCCGAGTTGACGCCGGTCTTCTCGCCAAGCGACTGGGCGAGCGCGGGGCCTGCGAGAAGCACGCAAGCAGCTGCGATGATGGTACGTTTCATGGTCCGATCCCTCCGAATGGGCGCGCAGCCTCTCGCCGCGCGACGTTGCGCCCACCAACACGTTGCAGCGGCGGGAGTTCCTAACGGCTAATCCGTCGGTCTCCTCCCGCTCCGTGGGTTGATTGGATCGGTCGGCTTGCGCCGAAGCCGTTCAGGCATGAACGGCTCGGTCGGCGTGGCGGTGGCCTCGGCACGTACGTCTGCATGGCGTTGTGCCCGCTCGTGCGGCGTCCGGTTGTCGTTGATCTGCCGCTTCACGTCGAGGCCATCGACGGGATCGTTCACGCCATGCTGGATATCGCGGAAATCGCTCATGCTTCACCTCATTCACTTCCAGGCAGGATCTTTTCCAACACCTGCCGCGCCGCGCCCTTGATTACTCCGCTCTCGTTGGGGTCGCCCTTCAGCAGCGCAAGAGAGAAGTTCTTGGCCTGCTGCAAGGTGATGTGCGGCGGCAGCGGCGGCACTTCGGGGTCGGTCTTGACCTCCAGTACCACCGGCATTTCGCTCGCCAGCGCCTGCTCCCAGGCCGAGCCCAGTAGCCGCGGGTTGTCGACGTAGATGCCGGAGAGGCCGATCAGTTCGGCAAAGCGCGAATAGGACACGTTTGGGATGCGCTGCGATGCCTCGAATTTCGGATCGCCGTTGATGACGCGCTGCTCCCAGGTCACCTGGTTGAGGTCTTCGTTGTTGAAGACGCAGACGATGAAGCGCGGATCCTTCCAGTCGCGCCAATACTTCGCGGCGGTGATCAGTTCGGCCATGTTGTTCATCTGCATCGCGCCGTCGCCGACGAGGGCAATCACCGGGCGGTCGGAATGGGCGTATTTCGCGGCGAGTGCATAGGGCACCGCCGCACCCATCGAGGCGAGGCCGCCTGAGAGCGAGGCCGTCATGCCGCGGCGCATCTTCAGGTCGCGCGCGAACCAGTTGGCGCAGGAGCCGGAATCGCTGGTGATGATGGCACGGTCCGGCAGGCGCGGAGACAGCTCCCAGGCGACGAGCTGCGGATTGACCGGTGCTGCGGGCTGATGTGCCCGATCATCTAGCGTCTTCCACCATTTCGCGACGTCGTCCTGGATGCCCTGGCGCCAGGCGCCGTCGGTCTTGGGTGCGAGCCGCGGCAGCAGGGCGCGCAGCGTCTCGGCGGCATCGCCGACCAGGCCAACCTCCATGGGGAAGCGGATCGACATCATGCTGGCGTCGATGTCGATCTGCACGCCGCGCGCCGCGCCTTCCTTCGGCAGGAATTCGGCATAGGGA
The DNA here is from genome assembly GCF_055807435.1 of Bradyrhizobium sp. Ken51. Taxonomy (NCBI): domain Bacteria; kingdom Pseudomonadati; phylum Pseudomonadota; class Alphaproteobacteria; order Hyphomicrobiales; family Nitrobacteraceae; genus Bradyrhizobium; species Bradyrhizobium sp. Ken51. The sequence continues at coordinate 161,570 of NZ_JBVVPB010000008.1, forward strand.
AAGGCGGAGCCGACCATCAGCAGCGTGTCGCATTCCATCATCATGTTGTAGCTGGGTTCGGTGCCGAGCAGGCCGATCGAGCCGGTGACCCAGGGCAGATCGTCGGGGAGCGCTGCCTTGCCGAGCAGCGCCTTGGCGCAGCCGGCTGACAAGCGGTCGGCGACCGCGATCACCTCCTCGGTGGCGTGGAGCGCGCCGGCGCCGACGAGCATCGCGACCTTTTTGCCAGCATTGAGCACTTCGGCGGCACGGTCGAGGTCAGCGTCACGAGGCCTGATGCTTGGCGCGCTATAGCCGATGCCGGAGTGCAGGGTACCATGAGCACGCGGCGGATCCTCGTACGGCTCCTCCTGGATGTCGTTAGGCAGGATGATCACCGTTGGCGTCCGCCGTGCCAGCGCGATCCGGATCGACCGATCGATCAGATGCCGGATCTGCGCCGGCGAGGAGGCCTGCATGACATAGGCGCCAGCCACATCCTTGAACATCGAGACCAGATCGAGTTCCTGCTGATAGTGTCCGCCCAGTGCATTGCGCGCCTGCTGACCGACGATCGCGAGCACGGGCTGGTGATCGAGCAGGGCATCATAGAGCCCGGTGATCAGATGCGAGGCGCCGGGGCCCGAAGTTGCGATACAGACCCCGAGTTGGCCGGAGAACTTCGCATAGGCGGTCGCCATGAAGGCGGCCATCTCCTCATGCCGCGCCTGGACAAAGCCGATCTTGCCCTCAGCGCGCTGAAGGGCCCCGAACACGCCGTTGATGCCGTCGCCGGGATAGCCAAAGAGGTGGCGCACGCCCCATTGATGCAGACGTTGAACGATGAAGTCGGAGACGGTCTGGGACATCGAGGGCGGCCCTTCGTTTTCCGGTATTTGGTTTCCGGGATTTGAATTTGAGAGAACCGCCCGTTTCCGGCGATGTTCCTCAAGTCTGGCGGAACATGCCGGAACGATCGAGCACCTCTTCGGGTTGTCTCCACACTGGCTGAGTGGAGAATTGAGATGTTGAATCAGGGTGAACTGGACAGAGACGAGATGGGTCGGTTGATCGGCAGCGACAAGGTCGAGGGAACATCGGTCTATGGCGCCGATCGCAACAAAATCGGCTCGATCGAACGCGTGATGATCGACAAGATCAGCGGCAAGGTGTCCTACGCCGTGCTCGGCTTCGGCGGATTTCTGGGCCTCGGCAACGACCATTACCCGCTGCCGTGGCAGTCGCTGAAATACGACACGGAGCTCGGCGGCTATGTCACCGGCATCACCACCAAGGAGCTGGAAGGCGCGCCGAAATACGGCGAACGGAGCGATTGGAACTGGGGTGATGACGCCGCGGTTCGCGGCATCAACTCCTATTACGGCGTCCCCTTCGCGTAAGCGTTTCCACCGAAAGGAAGCTCGATGAGCAAGGAACGGCCTAACGACGATCCCCGGCAGCAGAGCGACTGGGGTTCGCACAAGCAGACGGACAAGCCCTGGAAGGGCACTCCGGAAAAAGAGCAGGGATCGGACGAGGTGAAGCCCGATCTCGAGAAATGGCAAGCGACGAAGACGCACTAACTCCAGGTGCACTTCCCATGAGATATCGATGCGGGCGCGGCACGTATTGTGCCGCGCTTCCTTTTTGGGCAGGGCGTTCACGAACGCGATGGTGCTCGCAACAAGCGGAACCATGATCAGGAGTTGCAGTTGGGCTCGCGGCGCGTGTGCCGGCTTTGGCGGCTCTGCCGCCAGTTTGATCCCCGAGAAAGGTGTTCACCGTGGATGCTCAAACACGGGAGCGTGAACCGTCCGCGGAGCAGCCGCAGAGGGCAAAGCAAGCTCCGAAGACATCTCCTGATCAGGCCCGTGACGCCGAGGACTCGAGGCCGGCGAAGGCGCCGTCACTGCGAGACCGGATTCGCGAGCATTGGTTGCTGGCAACCGTTGGCGCCATCCTCTTGCTCGCGGCCCTGATCGGCGGAGTGCTCTATTGGCTCCAGGTGCGCCACTATGAATCCACCGACGATGCCTTCGTCGCGGCGCGCAGCTTTTCCGTGGCCTCGAAGGTCGGCGGCTACGTGACCGACATCCCCGTCACGGACAACCAGCATGTCAACGCCGGGGACATTCTTGCCAAGATCGACGAGCGCGACTATCGCATCGCCATCGATCAGGCCAATGCTCAGGTCGCGGTCGCCAGGGCGAACATCGCCAATGTCGAGGCGCAGATCGTTTCGCAGCAGGAGCAGATCAAGCAGGCGGAGGCGCAGCTCGAACAGGCCCAGGCCCAGCTCCAGTTCTCGCAGGAAGAATTCGCGCGCGCCCAGGATCTGGTCGAGAAAGGTGCCGGCACCGTGCAGCGCCAGCAGCAGACCCGCTCCGATCTTCAGGCGCAGCAGGCCAACACCGAGCGCGCGAAGACCGCGGTGACGGCCGCGCAAGTCGGCATCAAGACGCTGCAAGCGCAGCTCGAGGGTGCCCAGGCGCAGCTCGAGCAGTCGCAGGCGCAGCTCGATCAGGCCAAGCTGAACCTGCAATATACCAGCGTCGTTGCGGCGCAGTCCGGCCGCGTCGTCAAGCTCAGCGGCGCCAAGGGCACCTTCGTCAACGCGGGCCAGAGCTTGATGATGTTCGTGCCCGACGAAGTCTGGATCGTCGCCAATTACAAGGAGACGCAGCTCAATGACATGCGGCCTGGCCAGCCGGTCGAGATCCGCATCGACGCCTATCCCGGGCGCAAGCTGACCGGCCATGTCGAGTCCGTTCAGCCGGGCTCCGGCACTGCGTTCAGCCTGCTGCCGGCAGAGAACGCCACCGGCAATTACGTCAAGGTGGTGCAGCGCGTGCCGGTGAAGATCGTGGTCGACAGCTGGCCGGCCGATTTGCCCGTTGGTCCCGGCATGTCGGTCGTGCCCTGGACCAGGGTGCGATGACCGACACGGCGCAAGGCGGCGCGTCCGCAGGCGGCTGGTCGCCGGAGCGCTCGGCGGCGGGCGGTCATAATCCCTATCTCATCGCGTTCGTCGTCTCGATCGCCACCTTCATGGAGGTGCTCGACACCACCATCGCCAACGTCGCCTTGCGCCACATCGCCGGTGGGCTAGCCGTCGGCATCGACGAGAGCACCTACGTCATCACCAGCTATCTCGTCGCCAACGCCATCGTGCTGTCGATCTCGGGATGGCTGTCGACCGTGATCGGCCGCAAGCGCTTCTACATGATCTGCGTTGCGATCTTCACGGTCTCCTCGCTTTTGTGCGGCTTTGCCTGGAATTTGCAGTCGCTGGTGCTGTTCCGCATCCTTCAGGGCCTTGGTGGCGGCGGCATGGCGACCAGCGAGCAGGCGATCCTCGCCGACTCCTTCCCGCCGCACAAGCGCGGCCAGGCCTTCGCAATCTATGGCGTGGCCGTCGTGGTCGCGCCCGTGGTCGGTCCGACGCTCGGCGGCTGGATCACCGACACCTACACGTGGCACTGGGTGTTCCTGATCAACGTCCCCATGGGATTGCTGTCGCTGTTCCTGGTCGGCACGCTGGTCAAGGAGCCCTCGGGTGCGGAGGAGGAGAGGGAGAAGCTGCTGAGCAAGGGCCTGCGCGTCGACTATGTCGGCTTCCTGCTGGTCGCGAGCGGGCTTGGCTCGCTCGAATACGTGCTCGACGAGGGCCAGCGCAACGACTGGTTCGGCTCGAACATGATCGTGTTCTTCGCGGTGCTTTCGGCCGTCTCGCTGGTTGCGCTGATCCCGTGGGAGCTGACGCGCGAGGATCCCATCGTCGATCTCCGCCTGCTCGGCCGCCGTCAGTTCGCCGCTTGCTTCCTGGTCATGCTTGCGACCGGCGCGGTGCTGATCTCGACGACGCAGCTCTTGCCGCAACTCCTCCAGAGCGACTTGAACTACACCGCCATGCTGGCGGGGCTCGCGTTGTCACCGGGCGGAATCGCGACCCTGGTGCTGATGCCGGTGGTCGGCCGTCTCGTCAGCAGCGTGCAGCCGAAATACCTCATCATGCTTGGCGCCACCATCGTCGCGTTCTCGATGTGGCATCTCACGGGCCTCACCGGCGATATCACCTACGGCTATGCCGCGATGTCGCGCATCTTCCTCGCGCTGGGTCTGCCTTTCCTGTTCCTGCCTGTCACGACCGCGTCCTATGACGGTGTGCCGCCCGACAAGACCAACCAGGCCTCGGCGCTGATCAACGTCGCCCGCAATATCGGCGGCTCCATGGGCGTCGCATTGGCGCAGACCATTCTGGCGCAGCGCCAGCAATTCCATCAGAGCCGCCTGATCGAGCACGCCGCGCCGTCGGACCTCGGCTACCAGCAGACCATCGAGACGATGACCCGCTTCTTCCAGGCTCAGGGCTCGAATGCGAGCGATGCGGCCGCGCAGGCGGTCGCCTGGGTCGGCCGCACCTTGCAGCATCAGGTCGATTTGCTCGCCTATATCGACGTGTTCTGGACGCTCGCGATCATCGCGGTGCTGATGATCCCGACCGCCGCGGTGCTGCGCCCGATCAAGCTGGGCGCCCCCGCGCGGGGGCATTGAGCCAACGGCCGTTCGGAGAGAAATGGTGACCGCGGCGCAAAAGTCCGGCTAGACTGGGTCCGAACGTCAAGCAAAAGCCCGGGAGGTAATTTAAGTGAAGACCGCGATCACCGAACTGTTCGGCATCGAGCACCCCATCATCCAGGGCGGCATGCATTTCGTCGGCTTTGCCGAGCTGGCGGCTGCCGTCTCCAATGCCGGCGGGCTCGGCATCATCACCGGTCTCACGCAGAAGACGCCGGAGCTGTTGGCCAAAGAGATCGCGCGCTGCCGTGACATGACCGACAAGCCGTTCGGCGTGAACCTCACCTTTCTGCCGACCTTCGCCGCGCCGCCTTATCCGGAATACATCGCCGCCATCGTCGAAGGCGGCATCAAGTCCGTGGAGACCGCGGGCCGCAGCCCGGAAGCCTACATGCCAGCGCTGAAGGCCGCCGGGATCAAGGTCATTCACAAATGCACCTCGGTGCGCCACTCCCTCAAGGCCGAGCGCATCGGATGCGACGCCGTCAGCGTCGATGGTTTTGAGTGCGGCGGCCATCCCGGCGAGGACGACATTCCCAACATGATTCTGCTGCCGCGCGCGGCAGAGGAATTGAAGATTCCGTTCGTTGCCTCCGGCGGCATGGCCGACGGCCGCAGCCTCGTCGCGGCACTGTCGCTGGGGGCGGCCGGCATGAACATGGGCACGCGCTTCATCGCCACCAAGGAAGCCCCAGTGCATCAGAACGTCAAGAACGCGCTGGTCGCCGCGACCGAGCTCGACACCCGCCTGATCATGCGGAGCCTGCGCAACACCGAGCGCGTGCTGAAGAACGCCAATGTCGACCGTCTGCTCGAGATCGAACGCGAGAAGGGCGACAAGCTGAAGATCGACGACATCCACGACCAGGTCGCGGGCGTCTATCCCAGGATCATGCTGGATGGTCAAATGGACGCGGGCGCGTGGAGCTGCGGCATGGTCGCAGGCCTCATCCACGACATCCCCACCTGCAAGGAACTCGTCGACAGGATCATGGCTGAGGCGGAAACCATCATCCGTACCCGCCTGATGGGGTTTCTTGAAGGGGCGGGTGCACCGCGAAAGGTCGCCTGACACCGCCAAACTTCTTAACCACGGCGGCAGTTGACCGCTGGAATTGCGCGCGACGCCTCCTAAATAGAGGTAAATTACCTCTTAACAATCAATTTCAGGAGGCGTCCGTGATTCCAAAGAGCGCTCCTTTTGCAATTGCCGTTGCCCTCGTGCTCGCATGGGCCGGCGTCGCGCGCGCTGACGACTACAAGCCCGACGAATATCTCGGCCTCGATCTTTCCAAGGCGGTGCTGTCGCCGAAGCGGCTCGGGCCCGAAACCCAATTCGCGCCGGTCGCGCTGGAGGCGCGCGGCAGCAACGAGGCGCAGGCGCGCGCCGAGCCGGTCGACGTGCCGAAGAAGGTCGCCGCCGAACGCGTGCGCGTGCCGGTGCCGAAGGTCGCGCACGCCAAGCCCGCGCAGCCACGCGGTGCGGCACGCACCAAGCTCGCGCATCGCCACGGCAATCCGCTCGACGCGCAGGCGATGGACACCCGCATCCAGACCTGGCCCTGTCGCACCGGCGGCATCTGCAACTGGAAGCATTAGCTCAGTTCCGAGCCGTCATCCGTACGTCGCAAAACCGTAGGCCCGCGGTCAAGAAACCGTAAGCCGGGGGTCAAACGACGCAGGCACCTTCCGTCGCGATTCGACGAAGGTTTCCTGAATGGTAGCGCTCCGCGCCTCGCGCGCCTGGACCCGGCGGCAATTCCTGGTCCGTTCCACCTCGAGCCTCGCCGTCGCCGCGCTCGCAACGCCACATCTCAGCCGTGCCGCGGATCGTCCGCAGATCGCAGGCGGCATCCAGTCCGGCGACGTCTCGGCTGGCTCCGCCGTGATCTGGGCGCGCGCCGACCGGCCGGCGCGGATGCAGGTCGACTATTCGACCGTGGAAAGTTTCAAGACCGTCATCGCGTCGGCTTCGCGCGATGCGTCGCCCGATGCCGACTTCACCTCGAAATTGCTGCTGGAAGATCTGCCGCCCGGGCAGGACATCTTCTATCGTGTGCGCTTCGACGACATCGCGACCGGCATCGCCGGCGAAAGCCGCGTTGGCCATTTCCGCACTGCGCCGGCTGCCGGCCGCTCGATTTCGTTCCTGTGGTCCGGCGATACCGCGGGGCAGGGCTGGGGCATCGACACATCGCGCGGTGGCTACCGCAGCTATCGCACCATGCTCGAAAATCGCCCGGACTTCTTCATCCACTCCGGCGACCACATCTATGCCGACTGCACGATTCCCTCCGAGCAGACGCTGCCGAACGGCGAGATCTGGCGCAATGTCGTGACCGAGGAGAAATCCGAGGTCGCGCACACGCTGGCGCAGTTCCGCGGCAATTACAAATACAACCATCTCGACGAGCACTTCCGGTCCTTCCATGCCGAGGTGCCGATGTTTGCACAATGGGATGATCACGAGGTCACCAACGACTGGTCGCCGACCGGCAGCTATGACGGGGCCGGCCATGAGGATGACGGCACCCCGCGCCTGGTCTCGCGCGCCCGCCGCGCCTTCTTCGACTTCATGCCCATCCGCGACATCGGCGCGCGAAAGGGGCGGGTCTATCGCAAGATCGCTTATGGTCCGTTGCTCGACGTGTTCATGATCGACATGCGCAGCTATCGCGATGAAAACTGGAACAAGGGCGACGATCACCGCGGCTGGATCCTCGGTGCCGAACAGCTCGCCTGGGTGAAGCGTGAGCTCGCCGCCTCGCGCGCGACCTGGAAGGTGATCGCGGCCGATCTGCCGATCGGGCTGGTCAGCCTCGATGCGGTCGCGCTGGGTGATGGGCCGCCCGACCGGCGTGAGCACGAGATCGCCGATCTTCTCGCCTCCATCAAGCGCGCCGGACTCCGCAACATCGTCTGGCTCACCGCCGACATGCACTACACCGCCGCGCACTATTACGATCCGAACAGGGCGCAATTCCAAGACTTCGAACCGTTCTGGGAGTTCGTCTCGGGGCCCTTGCATGCCGGCACCTGGGGGCCGGGCGAGCTCGACAACACCTTTGGTCCGGTCGCGATATACCAGAACGGATGCAGTGAAGCGCAGGGCGAGAATTTGGCCCCCTGTTTCGGACTCCAGTTCTTCGGCAAGGTCGACATTGAAGGCCGAACCGGCGTGATGACAGTGACGCTGAAGGACGTCGACAACCGGGACCTCTGGTCGGTCGATATCGTGCCGCAACCGCAGGTGCGTCCAGCCGTGGTGGCGCAGCATTCGTAGGTCGCTAACCCGATCTTGATTGGCCGCCGTGCACCTGCCGCGCTATGCTGTCCATTCCCGCCACCTCTTTTCCATCCCCGAAGAGTCTGCTCACGCAGCATCGCTGCTGGCCCCCGGCGGGCTGAACGACGTCAGGAGCCTTTTCATGGATACTCTCAAGACACAGGGCATCAGCATGCCCAAGCTCGGCCTCGGGACCTTCCGCATGCAGGGCGATGCCTGCCGCGCGGCGGTCGAGAGCGCGCTCTCGATCGGCTATCGCCATATCGATACCGCTGAGATGTACGGCAACGAAGAGCCGATCGGCGCGGCGCTCGCTGCGGCCCGGCTGCCGCGCGGCGAGCTGCACGTCACGACAAAAGTCTGGCACGAGAACCTCAGCCCCGACGCCATCCGCCGCGCCTTCGACACCAGCCTGAACAAGCTGCGGCTCGACCATGTTGACCTCTATCTCGTGCACTGGCCGTCCAGGGCCGCGAACTGGGGTGCGGTGTTCGAGACCTTGATGACGCTGAAGGAGGAGGGGCGCACGCGGGCGATCGGCGTTGCCAACTTCACCACGGCGCTGCTCAAGATCGCGGTCGAGGACATCAAGGCGCCGATCGCCTGCAATCAGATCGAATATCACGCCATGCTCGATCAATCGAAGGTGCTGGCCTATCTCAACGCCAAGTCGATCCCGCTGGTCGCCTATTGCCCGCTGGCACAGGGGCGCGTCGCCTCCGATCCGGTGCTGGCCGAGATCGGCGCCAAGCACAATGCAAGCGCCGCGCAGGTCGCGCTGAAATGGCTGCTCGACCAAGACGGTGTCGCCGCGATCCCGAAAGCCTCACGCCGCGAGAGCCAGCAGGCCAATCTCGACGCGCTGAAGATCACGCTCGACGATGCCGACCGCAACAAGATCGCCGCGCTGCCGAAGGACAGGCGCTGCGTCAATCCCGGCTTTGCGCCGGCATGGGACTGACCTCGCCGACCGTTTCGTACACGCAAAGAAATGGCCCCGTGAGGGGCCATTTCCGTATTGCGTTGCGCATTAGTCCCAATGATGGCGGTGACCACGCTTGATCACGACGACTCGGTCGCGATGGCGCCAGCCGCGATGCCAGCCGTGATCGCGATGCATGCCGTATTCGGCGCGGGCGCCGTACGCGCCGTGATGATGACCTCCGCGCTTGATCACCACCGTCTCCGCGCTGGCGAGCGTCGGCAATGCAACCGCGAGCGCGCCGACAGCGGCAAGCACATAACCAAACTTCTTCATGATGTCCTCCTCCAATGGAATGCAAATCTAAACGGCGCATTCGCGTGAACGTTCCGGAGGAATCGCAGGAGAATTCTGAACGCCTGTTCAGGTGGGTTAATCGCAGCGCTGTTGTGCGGGTGTTGGCGCGCCTGTCGCGACGTATTTGCCGTCCCTGATCGTGTACTCGCCGCGCTCACTGCGATTGTAGATTGCGCGCAAGCTGCCTTGCTTTGAGAGTAGCAGACCGAACTCGCGCGTCTGCTGCAGCAAGGGGAAGTACACCATCACATTGAGCAGGCCGTCGGCGTTGACCATCGCCGATACCACTTCGTTTTCGTCCTTGGCCTCGCCGAAATTGCGCCGGTACATCACCCTTCCGTCCTTCCGGATCTCGTAAGTCAAGAGCGCGCCCTTGTCGCGGTCGGGCCGGGCCGCGCAATTGACCGCCCATGAGCCGAGCAGTCCCCATTGCTCGATGGTCGCCGCGAGCGACTCGGCACCGGCTGCGGGCGCGAACGCAGCCCACAGCACTGCTGCCGCGATCCAGCGGCTCAAACAACTCGTCATGTCCTGAAAAGCCCCACCTCCGAATAATTCCGAAGTGTAGCATCCCGCGCGCGATCGTCCACGCTGGCCGCCATTCGCGCGCGAATTTGATCCGCGTCAATGAGGCAGCCGGTTTCCCCGGTAGGATGGCGCTCCCGAAGGCGAAATTGGATAGACCGATGCTGAATCAAGTCAGGGATTTCGCAGGCGAGGTGCTGCCGGGGAGCTGTGCCGTGCCGCCTTATTCCGAGACCGCGTTTTTGGCCGAGCTGGGCGACCGCTTGAAGTCCTCACGCATGCGCTGCGTCCTGTCGCGCCGGGAGCTTGCCCGCCGCTCCGGGATATCCGAGCGCTACATCGCCCAGATCGAGGCCGGCAAGGGCAATGTCTCGATCGTGCTGCTGCTGCGGCTGGCCTCCGCGATCCACGGCAGCCAGCCCCAGGCGGCTTGACGCTTGAGGTGAGCACGATGGGGCAACTCGTACTGGCAGCCAAGGTCACGCATGTCCCATCGCTGATGCTCTCGGAAAAGCCCGGCAGTCATTTGCGCTCGGCGCGCGAGGCGGCCGTGGACTCCTTGCGCGAACTCGGTCGGCGGGCGAAAGCGCGCGGCGTCACCACCTTCGTGGTGTTCGACACCCACTGGCTCTCCAATTTCGGCTATCACATCAACGCCAACGCGCGGCATCGCGCCTCGTTCACCAGCCACGAGGCGCCGCACATGATTCAGGATTTGAGTTATGATCTGCCGGGCGACACGAGGCTCTCCGAAGCGATCGCCGCCGAAGCCGGCGTTGCAGGGCTCGATGTCAACGCGCATCAAGTGCCGAGCCTCGGGCTTGAATATGGCACGATCGTGCCGATGCACTACATGAATTCGGACGGCTTCGCGAGGGTGGTTTCGATCGCCTCGCCGCTGTTCACGTCGTTCGAGGAAAGCCGGACTCTCGGCGAGGCGACGCGACGTGCCATCGAGAAATCCGGCGAACGGGTTGCGATCTTGGCCAGCGGCTCGCTCTCACATCGGCTCTGGCCCAACAAGAAGCTGGGCCCAGAGGCGTGGACGAGCGTTGCCAGCGAGTTCAACCGCCAGGTCGACCTGCGCGTGCTCGAGCTTTGGCAGAGCCGTCGCTACCGCGAATTCCTCGACATGCTTCCGGATTACGCAACCAAGTGCAACGGTGAGGGCGGTATGGCCGACACCATCATGCTGTTCGCCGCGCTTGGCTGGTACGAGTACCATGACAGGGCCGAGCAGCTCTGTGAGTACTTTCCGTCATCCGGCAGCGGCCAGGTGAACGTGGAGTTTCACGTCGCGGCTTAAGGCATCGCCCTCACATTTGCGCCTTCTCCACATTGGCGCTGCGGGCCGGCACACCGAACTCTTTGCGGCAGATCTCGGCCAGCACGGCGACGCCCTCGCGGATCTGCTGATGTGAGGGGCTCGCAAAGCACAGCCGCAGGCGCGATCTGGAATGATTCTTGTCGGTCGACCATTCCGGCCCCGGATTGATCGAGACGCCGGCGGCAAGCGCGGCCTGGTACAGCTTCAGCGTATCCACCTGATCGGGCAGTTTCATCCACAGGAATATGCCGCCCTTGGGCTCCTCGAACTCGGCGGCCGTCCCGAACTGCTCGTTGAGAGCTTCCATCAGCGTGTCGAGCTTGGTCCGCAGCGCCTTCGTCAGCGCCGGCACGTGGGTTGAAAAATGCGGCTTGCAATAGGCGGCAAGCACCATCTGCTCCAGCGCGCCCGAGCCGGCGTCCGTCTTCAGCGCCAGCATCCGCGACATCACATCCCACGGCGCGACGATGAAGCCGACGCGCAGCGCGGGCGCGATCGACTTCGAGAACGAGCCGATATGGATCACGCCGCCGTTCGGGCTCATCGCGTGGATCGCCGGCGGCCGCTGTCCTGACCAGACCAGATCGGCATAGCAATCGTCCTCGAATACAGGCACGCCGTAGTCTGCCGACAGCCGCAACAGCTCGGTGCGGCGACCCTCCGGCATGATGCTGCCGGTCGGGTTCTGCACGGTCGGAATGGTGTAGATGTATTTCGGCCGGACGCCGCGAACCTTGAGGTCGGCCAGCGTCGTGGCCAGCACGTCCATGCGCATGCCGTCCTTGTCGAGCGGGATGCCGACCACGTTGACGCCGAGCCGTGCCAGGCGGGTGAGCGAACCCTGATAGCTATCCTGCTCGAAGATCACGGTATCGCCGCGCGTCAGCAGCGTGGCGTTGACGAGGTCGAGCGCCTGCAGCGAGCCGGACACGATCAGGAGATCGTCGACCGTGCAGTTGATGCCGGCATCGCGCTTCAGTTTCGTCACCAGGAATTCGCGCAAGGGCAGATAGCCCTGCGGACCATGTGCCAGCCCGTAGGTGGCGAGCGAGCGGCCTTCGCGTTGCAGAGCCAGGTTGGCGGCCTCGATCAGATGAGCGAGCGGCAGCTGTTCGGAGTCGTTGTTGCCACCGACAAAACTGTATTTGGCGAGGCCCGTCCAGCGCGCAGAAGGGGCCGGCAGCCCTGCGGGAAACAGGGGCGCAAAATCGAAGCTGGACGTCATGGGAGCGTTCCTCGTTCTATTCTTGTGAGGCTGCCGGCTTTGCGCCGGTCAGTCGTATTTCTTGCTTATTTCTTGCCGACCGTCCGAGTCGGACGCCCCTGGCTGATGAAAGCGTAATGCGCATTGGCGACGCCGCCAACCATCAAGGCCTCGACAGCAGGCTCGGCGATTTCGCTTGTTGCAGCCCAATCGACGAGGAAATTGGCTCCGGTCCCGCCGCGTACGTCGTCGGTCGGAATGAAGATCGAGACGGTGGCGAGGGGCTTCAACGCGACCGGTGCCTTCAGATAGCTCTCGACTTGCTTGCCCGCGGTATCGAAATAGGCGATGCGTTTGACCACCAGCGGCTGGGTCTCGGAGGCGTTGTGCACGCTCAGGGTCACCGAGAAGTCGACGCGCAGCTTGCCCTGGCTCATCGCGACGCTGGAATAAGCCGGCACGTAGAACCCGCCGGAGACGGCGAGTTCTTCCTTCGGCAGCGCGGTGAGGGAATCGGCAAAGCTTTGTTCGATATTGACCTTGGATTGAGCGGATGCGGGGCTGGCGGAGGCGAGGGGGCATAGCAGCATTGCAATGGCGAGCCCGATCCGCATGTGACGAATTGCTCGCTTGCCGCGCCGCACTCGATCACTAGGGTGCGGCAAAACGGACCAATCTGGCATGCACGAACTCATTCGCGACATCACTCTCTGTATCCTGTTTGCCTGGATGCTGGGCCTGCTTGCCCACTTTTCCAGGCAACCGTTGATCCTGGCCTATCTTATCGCCGGGTTCTGCATAGGTCCATTTGGCGCCGGCTGGGTCAAGTCGCAGGAATCGATCAGCGTCATCTCCGAGCTCGGCCTGATCTTCATGCTGTTCATGATCGGCCTGGAGATCGACCTGAAGAAGATCGTGCGGGCGGGAAAGGTCATCCTGTTCGCGGCGGGCGGCCAGCTGATCGGCGGCTGCCTGCTCGGGGTGCTGTTCTTCGCCGGCATTGGCCTGTCGTTCGGTGGGGGCCAGTTCGACGCGGTTTATCTCTGCGTGGCCTGCGCGCTGTCGAGCACCGTCATCATCGTCAAGGTGCTCTACGAGAAGCGTGAGCTCGACACGCTGCCGGGCCGCATCACCCTCGGCGTGCTGGTACTCCAGGACATCTTCGCGATCCTGTTCCTGGCGGTGCAGCCGAGCCTTGCCAATCTGGAAATCAGCGTCATCCTGCTCTCGATCGGCCGCGTCGCGGTGCTGGTCGCCGCCGCGCTGCTGGTGAGCCGCTATGTACTGCCGCGCCTGTTTCACCAGATCGCCCGCCGCCCCGAGCTGATCCTGCTCGGCGCGCTCGCCTGGTGCTTCCTGGTCGCCGAGACCGCCGAGCGGCTGTCGCTGTCGCGCGAGATGGGCGCCCTGATCGCCGGCGTCTCGCTCTCGACCTTTCCCTACGCGCTCGACGTCACGGCCAAGGTCACCACGCTTCGCGATTTCTTCATCACGCTGTTCTTCGTCGCGCTCGGCATGACCATTCCCGTGCCCGGCCTCTCCGTGATCGGGCTTGCCCTGATGATCGCGGCATTCACGGTGGCGAGCCGCCTCGTCACTACCTTCGCCCCGCTCTATCTGATGAAGCAGGGGCTGCGCGCCAGCCTGTTGCCGGCACTTAACCTGGCGCAGATCTCCGAGTTCTCGCTGGTGGTGATCCAGACCGGCGTCGCCGCCCACCACATCGCGGCCGAGACGGCGAATGCGGCCTCCTTCGCCTTCGTGGTGCTGGCGGTGCTGTCGACCTTCGTGATGACCCGCAGCGACGAGATCACCCGCTGGGCGATCGGCCCCCTGAAGCGGATAGGCCTGCGCGATCTCGACCACGGCAATGGCCATGGTGAGGAAGGGCACGAAGGCCATGGCGAGGCCCGCCGCATCGTCATCCTCGGCTTTTTCCGTGCGGCGAGCGCGCTGCTCGCCGAGATCGAACGGCAGGCACCGGTGCTGCTCGAGCAGATCACCGTGATCGACTTCAATCCCAATGTGTACCAGACGCTGCTATCGCGCGGCCTGCACGTGATCTATGGCGATATCAGCAGCGCCGACACGCTGCTCCATGCCGGCGTCGGCAAGTCCGAGATGATCATCCTCAGCGTACCGGATGCGCTTCTGAAGGGGGCCAGCAACGAGAAGCTGGTCCGCCACGTCCGCACCCTCAACCCGACCGCCATGATCATTGCCACGGCCGATCTGTTGTCGGATGTGGATGAACTCTACGCGGCTGGCGCCAGCTATGTCACCGTGACCCGGCTCAGCGACGCCCATGAGTTGTTCACGGTGATCGAGGCCGCCCAGGCCGGCCTGTTGGCCGACAAGCGTGCCGAGCTCGATCAGCGGCTCGGCGAACGGCGCGAAGTGCTGCCCTGACCGCGCCCGGCCGGCTTCTCGCCGGGCTTCTCCGCGCCCATATCGCTGGCATGCCCGGTGCAAGTCGCCCCCGGGCAGGGCTGCGGTCCGGCATATGCGGTTGCGCCGGGGACACTAGCGCCCCGGCCCAAGTCCGGCTAAGCCTCCGGGCCATAACCGTCAGAGATTGGGAAATGCCGGATAACGTCCAGGAAGTCTTGCAGGCCTTTGCCCGGGGTGAGCTCGTGGTCGTCACCGACGACGATGACCGCGAGGGCGAGGGCGATCTGATCGTCGCCGCCTCGTTCTGCACCGCCGAGAAGATGGCGTTCATCATCCGCCACACCTCCGGCATCGTTTGCGCGCCGATCACCACCGAGGATGCGCGCCGCCTGCGGCTCGATCCGATGGTGGCCCACAACGATTCCGCGCACACCACCGCATTCACGGTCTCGATCGACTACAAGCCCGACGGCGGCACCGGCATCTCGGCCGAGGAGCGCGCCTCGTGCTGCCGCGCGCTGTCCAATCCCAACGCCGGTGCCAACGACTTCGCCCGTCCCGGTCACATCTTCCCGCTGATCGCCAAGGACGGCGGCGTGCTGCTGCGCTCCGGCCATACCGAGGCCGCGGTCGATCTGTGCAAGCTCTCCGGCCTGCCGCCGGTCGGCGTCATCAGCGAGTTGATGAACGACGACGGCAGCGTGATGAAGGGCGAGCAGGTCGCCCGCTTCGCCGCCCAGCACAAGCTCAAGCACGTCACCATCGCCGACATGATCGCCTACCGGCAGGTGCGCGAGAAGCTGATCGAGCGGGTCTCGACCTTCGTCACCGAGAGCCCGATCGGGCCGCTGCAGGGCTATGCCTACCGCTCGCCGTTCGATTCCATCGCCCACGTTGCCTTCGTCTACAACGGCGTCGGCGACGGCAAGAACGTCCTGACGCGCTTCCACAAGCCGAACATCGTCAAGGACATCTTCACCGGCCACAAACGCATGGCGGCGGTGCTCGAGCACTTCAAGAAATCCGGCCGTGGCGTTCTGGTCTATCTGCGCGACGGTGCTGCCGGTGTCCCCGTGGCGCCGCTGCCCGATGAGAGCGCGACCGAGGCCGACCGCAACCGCCAGTGGCGCGAAGTCGGTGTCGGTGCACAGATCCTGCGCGATCTCGGCGTCACCTCGATCCGGCATCTCACCTCCTCGGTGCACGACTACAAGGGCCTTTCGGGTTTCGGCATCGAGATCGTCGCCAACGAACAGCTCGAAAGCTAGCGCTGTCATCTCGGGTGCGCGAAGCGCATCCCCCGAGGTGCGCCTCGCCGGCCCCCGGGATTCACGCAGACCCATACATCTGCAACGCAATTGCACTTGTTGCCGCGGCGCTTTACTTTGTCGGGCAAATTGACGGAACCAGACGAAAGGACGTTTCATGACCGCGCGCCCTCAGGCCAAGGACAAGCCGAGTTCGGCTTCTTTCCAGTGGGACGATCCGTTCCTGCTCGACGAGCAGCTCACTGAAGACGAGCGCATGGTGCGCGACACCGCGCGCGCCTACGCCCAGGACAAGCTGCTGCCGCGCGTCGCCAAGGCCTATCTCGAAGAGAAGACCGATCGCGAGATCTTCAACGAGATGGGCGAGCTCGGCCTGATCGGCATCACGTTGCCGGAGGAATATGGCTGCGCCAATGCAGGCTATGTCGCCTATGGTCTGGTCGCGCGCGAAATCGAACGGGTCGATTCCGGCTACCGCTCGATGAACTCGGTGCAGTCCTCGCTGGTGATGTATCCGATCTACGCCTACGGCGACGAGAACCAGCGCAAGAAGTACCTGCCGAAGCTCGCCAGCGGCGAGTGGGTCGGCTGCTTCGGGCTGACCGAGCCTGACGCCGGCTCCGATCCGGCCGGCATGAAGACCCGCGCCGAGAAGGTTTCGGACGGCTATCGCCTGACCGGCAGCAAGATGTGGATCTCGAACGCGCCGATCGCCGACGTGTTCGTGGTCTGGGCCAAGTCGGCCGCGCACGACAACCAGATCCGCGGCTTCGTGCTGGAGAAGGGCATGAAGGGCCTGTCGGCACCGAAGATCGGCGGCAAGCTGTCGCTTCGCGCCTCCATCACCGGCGAGGTCGTGATGGACGGCGTCGTGGTCCCGGAAGACGCGCTGCTGCCCAACGTCTCCGGCCTCAAGGGCCCGTTCGGCTGCCTCAACCGCGCCCGCTACGGCATTTCCTGGGGCGTGCTCGGCGCGGCCGAGGACTGCATGCACCGCGCCCGCCAATACACGCTCGACCGCAAGCAGTTCGGCAAGCCGCTCGCCGCGACCCAGCTCGTGCAGAAGAAGCTCGCGGACATGCAGACCGAGATCGCGCTGGGCCTTCAGGGCTCGCTGCGCGTCGGCCGGCTGATGGACGAGGGCAAGTTCGCGCCCGAGATGATCTCGATCATGAAGCGCAACAATTGCGGCAAGGCGCTCGACATCGCCCGCGTCGCGCGCGACATGCACGGCGGCAACGGCATCTCGATCGAGTATCACGTGATGCGCCACGTCCATAACCTCGAGACCGTCAACACCTACGAGGGCACCCACGACGTCCACGCCCTGATCCTGGGCCGCGCGATCACGGGCATTCAGGCGTTTTTCTGAGCAAACCGCCTGAATGGGCGATGCGGCTGAACTCTCGAATTGCGTCATGGCCGGGCAGAAGCGCGAAGCGCGTCTTCGCGCTAGACGTCCCGGCCATCCACGTCTTAGACCACGCGAAGAACGTGGATGCCCGGCACAAGGCCGGGCATGACGAAGTCAGCAAGGTATGAGCAAGCCATGTCCGACAACGACGACGTCCCGTTCAACCGCGACTTTCCGCTGAAGCCCGGCATCGTCGAGGAAGTCCGCCCCGGCGTGCGCCGCGTGCTCTGTAACAATCCTAGCCCATTCACTTTCACCGGTACAGTCAGCTACATCGTGGGCCGCGGCAACGTCGCGATCATCGATCCCGGTCCGGACGACGAGGCGCATGCAGCGGCGCTGCTCGATGCCGTCAGCGGCGATACGGTGAGCCATATCTTCGTCACCCATACCCACCGCGACCATTCGCCGAACACCGCGCGGATCAAGCGGGCGACGGGCGCGCCAGTTTACGCCGAAGGCCCGCACCGCGCCTCGCGCCCGCGTTTCGAGAGCGAGAAGCACAACCCGGAATCCGGCGCAGACCGCGACTTCGCGCCCGATATCAGGATCGCCCACGGCGACGTGGTCGAAGGCGACGGCTGGCGGCTCGAGGCCGTGGCGACACCTGGCCATACCGCCAATCACCTCGCGTTTGCCTGGCCCGAGCGGAAATTCAACTTCGTCGGCGATCACGTGATGGGGTGGTCGACTTCGATCGTGGCGCCGCCGGACGGCTCGATGATCGACTACATGGAATCGCTGGATCGTCTCGCCGCACGCGAGGAGGATGTGTATTTCTCCGGCCACGGCCCCGAAATTCCGGACGGTCCGCGCTTCGTGCGCTTCCTGATCCGTCACCGCAAGGCGCGCGAGGCCTCCATCCTGCACCGCCTTGCCAAGGGCGAGACCGACATCCCGACTATGGTCCGGGCGATCTATATCGGCATCGATCCGAGGCTCACCACTGCGGCGGGCTATTCCGTGCTGGCGCATCTGGAAGACCTGGTCGCCCGCGGCGTGGTGGCGACGGACGGCGATCCCGTGATCGGCGGGACGTATCGGATGGCGAGCTAGTCTCTCGTCATTCCGGGGCGCGCGTTTTCCGGGCTCGCCGCTTCGCGTCGCCCCGGAATGACAGAACCCTACTTCTTTACAGTTTTCGCCGGCGCCTTCGGCGGCGCCACCGGCGTCTTCTTTACCGGCTTGAGTGCGTCGGCATCGGCGGCGGTGTTGAGATCGTCGATGAATTTCTTCACACGCGCGGCGTTGCTGCCGAGGTCGCTCTCGAAATAGCGCGAGGCGGACCGGATATCGACGCGGGAATCCTCGCCGTCGGGCACGACGCGGATCGCGATGTCCTCGCGGAACCCCATGATCGGCGAGCGCGCCACCGCCTCGATACGGCCGATGCGGCGCGGCGGCTGCGGCGCGCGCTCGTCGATCACCAGCCATTTGCGCTTGTTGACGAGCTGAAGCGCGATCGCATAGGCGCGGTCGACCGAAATCTCGAGCTCGATCGGCTCGATATCAGGATAGAATTGACGCTGCTGCTCGGCCGAATAGAGGCCGGCATACACAGCGGTGTTGGCACCATCGCCGGTGCGCAGGCGGGCCAGTGCGTCGAAGCGCGGCGGGTCGATCGGGTCGGTGGTGATGTCGTGGATCGCCGGCAGCTTGCGGTATTGCAGGCCGAGATAAGCGGGATAGGCGAGGATCGCGCCGTCGATCAGGAAGGCAAGCAGGATGCGCGCCATGCCGCGCGAGCCGTTCTGCCAGATCGCGGCAAAGCCGGCGAGCCCGAACAGGATCGAGAGTGCGGCAATCCCGAGTCCGCCGAAGAAGGTCGCGAGCGCCGGCTTCATTTCCAGGAAGCCGAACCGGACGATGATGATCGAGACCACCACCGCCACCACTGCGAACACGGCCAGATTGCGCGCCCAGCTCGCGAGGCTGGACACGGGCTCCGACTGGTAGGGAGCGGAAAACCTGCGGGCCATCGGGTGAGCTCTGCCGGGTATTGGGACGGTGCCGGCCGATCTGGCACGACTATGGGCCGTTGAGATCACGGCCCCGAGGCAAATTCAAGGGTTCCCGGGATGTTACGGCCTGTCATTCCGGGCTCGATGCCGTTGGCATCGCCCGGAATGACGGTGTTTGGTTTGGCCGCCTACGCCGCCGCGTTCGGGAAGCGGTATTCCTTGAACTGGTCGCGCAGCGCGGTCTTCAGGATCTTGCCCGTCGCCGTATGCGGGATGCCGTCGACGAAGGCAACGTCGTCGGGCATCCACCATTTGGCGATCTTGCCGTCCATGAACTTCAGGATGTCCTCACGGCTGGCTTGCTGGCCCTGCTTCAACTGCACGATCAGCAGCGGACGCTCGTCCCATTTGGGATGGAACACGCCGATCACGGCGGCTTCCGCCACCGCGGGATGGCCGACGGCGAGGTTCTCCAGCTCGATCGAGGAGATCCATTCGCCGCCGGACTTGATCACGTCCTTGGAGCGGTCGGTGATCCGCATGTAGCCGGCCTCGTCGATGGTCGCGACGTCGCCGGTGTCGAAGAAGCCGTCCTCGTCGAGGATGTCAGTGTCGACCCGGTAATAGGCCTTGGCTACGGCGGGGCCGGCGACCTTGAGGCGGCCGAAGGTCGTGCCGTCCCACGGCAATTCCTTGCCGGCATCGTCGGTGATCTTCATCTCGACGGCGAACGGCGCGTAGCCCTGCATCTGGAGCACGTCGAGCCGCGCCTCGCCCGTCGCATTCTGGAACGGCGGCTTCAGCGCCGCGACGCTGCCGATCGGGCTCATCTCGGTCATGCCCCAGGCGTGGCGGACGTTCGAGCCCATGTCGAGGAAGGCCTTGATCATCGAGCGCGGCATCGCCGAGCCGCCGCAGATCACCATCTTCAGGTCCGGCAGTTTCAGATTGTTGGCGCTCATGTGCTGGAGCAGCATCAGCCACACCGTGGGCACGCCGGCGGTATGTGTCACCCTCTCGGTCGAGAGCAGCTCATAGACCGAGGCGCCGTCGAGCTTAGCGCCGGGCATGACGAGCTTGGTGCCCTGCGAGGGTGCCGAGAAGGCGATGCCCCAGCTGTTGGCGTGGAAGAGCGGCACCACGGGAAGCATGGTCTCGGAGGCGCTGGTACCGAGCGCGTCGACATTGTTGGCCATCAGCGCGTGCAGCACGTTGGAGCGATGCGAATACAGCACCCCCTTGGGATCGCCGGTGGTGCCTGACGTGTAGCACATCGCGGCCGCCGTGTTCTCGTCAAAGTCCTTCCATTTAAACTTGCCGTCGGCCTCCGCAATCCAGTCCTCGTAGGCGACCACGTTCTTCAGCGTCGTCTGCGGCATGTGCGCCTTGTCGGTGAGCACGACGTAGCGTTCCACGCTTGTCAGCTTGTCGGCGATCTTCTCCAGGACCGGAATGAACGTGATGTCGGTCATCACGATGCGGTCCTGCGCATGGTTGATGATCCAGGCGATCTGCTCGGGGAAAAGGCGGGGATTGACGGTATGGCAGATGGCGCCGATTCCCATGATGCCGTACCAGACCTCGAGATGGCGCCAGGTGTTCCAGGCGATCGTTGCGACACGGTCGCCAAGCTTGATGCCGTCGCGCTCCAGCATCTGCGAGACCTTGAGCGCGCGCTTGTGGATGTCGGCATAGGTGGTGCGATGGATCGGTCCCTCGACCGAGCGCGTCACGACCTCCTGCTTGCCATGAATCCTGGCGGCGTGTTCGATGATCCGGTGGCAGAGCAGGGGCCAGTCTTGCATCAAACCAAGCATTCCGTCGTTCCTCCGAGAAGCCGCTGGGCGGATTGTCGCTCTCAGCGTTGGGCCAAAGAATTGTCATGAGTTTTAGCCTGCCCGCCTTTCGCCGCAAATGGTCTTGTCGCGGCTATATGTCCGTCGGCGCGGCAATGGTTACCGTCGCGCTCGGGCTCGCGGATCGGGCAGAGGCGCGCAAATATGGGTCCCCACTCGATATCTTTGGTATTGCTGCACCACGGCCCCACGCGACGGTTCATTCTGCCAAGATATCTGGCAAGGTCCCGCTCCCAAGGTCTCGCCCCGAGGAGGCCCCCAAGGCGTCGGACGATGCTCCTGCGGAGACCGGCGGCAAGCCTTCCGCGGACAAACCTGGCACCACCAAGCCTGCCGAGACGGCGCCGCCGGCCGAGAAGCAGGCCTCGGCGTGCCGCCTCGCGCTGACCGAGGAGATCGCTATCGCGCCCTCGATCCCGGATATCCGGGGGCCCGGCGCCTGCGGCGGTGAGGATCTGGTGCGGCTCGAAGCCATCGTGCTCCCCGACAAGCGCAAGGTGGCGGTCAAGCCGGCGGCGATCCTCCGCTGCACCATGGCGTCCGCGATCGCCGATTGGGTGCGCAAGGACGTGGTGCCGCTGGCCGCGAGCCTCGGCTCGACCATTAGCGATCTCGACAATTTCGACAGCTTCGAGTGCCGCGGCCGCAACCGCGTTGTCGGCGCCATGCTGTCCGAGCACGGCAAGGCCAACGCGATCGATGTCCGCGCCATCAAGCTCGCTAACGGGCAGTCGATCGGCCTGACCGATCGCACCATGCCCCGCGAGGTGCGGGAACGCGTGCTGCATTCGGTCTGCTCGCGCTTTTCGACAGTGCTCGGCCCCGGCTCGGATTGGTACCACGAGGACCATATCCATCTCGACCTTGCGCAGCGGCGCAACGACTACCGGATCTGCCAGTGGAACGTCTGGGATCCCCTGCCGCAGGTTGCTCCGCTGCTGCCGGCGGAACGGCCCGAGGAGGCGCCGCCGCGTGAGGTCGCGGCCAAACCTGAAACGAAGCCCGAGGCCAAGCAAGGAACTGACGACGAAGCGGAGAAATCTCCTGCGCCTGCGGACAAGTCGGCGGCCGACGGCAACAAAACCCAGGCGCACAAGCCGGCAACAAAAAAGCGCCGGTGAAACCGGCGCTTTTGAGTATCTGAGATCAGGAACCTGATCAGTAGCTGCCCGCCTGGCCGGTCTGGCTGCCGCCGAGCGCAAGCCGTGAATTGTAGGGCGAATCACCGTGCTTGGGCTCGAGCACCACAACGAGGGTGCCGACCTTGACGCGGTCATAGAGATCGATCGCGTCCTCGTTGGTCAGGCGGATGCAGCCCGACGAAATCGAGGCGCCGATATATTCCGGCTGATTGGTGCCGTGAATGCGGAACAATGTGTCCTTGCCGCCGGAGTAGAGATACATCGCGCGCGAGCCCATCGGATTGTCCGGGCCGGGTGCGACATAGGTCGGTACGCCCAGGCGCGAAATCTCGCCGGGGGTGGGGTGCCAGGCCGGCCACTCGGTCTTGCTGCCCACCTTGGCGATGCCCGACCAGGCCATGGCCTCTTCGCCAACCGTGATGCCGTAGCGGATCGCCTTGCCGCCATCCAGCACGTAATAGAGATAGTGGTTGTCGGAATCGACCACGATCGAGCCCGGCGTTTCCTTGCGGTGGTAATCGACAATAGCGCGGCGGAAAGGCTCTGCGACCGCAGTCTTCTCGTACCTGACCTTGGCGAGGAGTTCCTTGTCCTTCGGCTTGAAGGCCTTGGTGTCGGTCGCTTCAAAATGCGTGGCTTGCATGCAGCCCGACAGCATCAGGCCAGCGGCCAAAATACCCAGCGTAACTTTCAGCGACGACATGATTTGGTTCCAATCGACAACAACAAGCTTTCGTGGGGCTTGAGCAAGCCCAATTCCACGATTCCGATGGCTCCATTATCGTTGAAATCTGCCACAATTCCAGCCTTGCGAAGCTTCTCCCGCGCTGCAAGACCTTACCTGTGGCTTTTCTGTCGCAAGTTTTGCGGGCAAGCGTCGGTTTCTGGACAAAACGGGGGCATGTGTCGATCCTCTGCCACAGTTGGGCCATGGCGCCGCCACAAATGCAAACGCTCCGTTAATGTGCTTGTCATCATCAACTTGTCAGAATCGCGCTAAGGGCTGTCCGTTCTGTCGCAGGCCCTTGCTGGAGTAGTGCATGTTTTCTGTGTTCGTTCCCTCCGAGTCCTCCCTCAAGAAGGCCATCGTCGAGGATCTTGCGGCAGTGCCGGAGCATGCAGTGTGGATCGACCTGGTCAACCCGACCGCGGCCGAGGACAAAGCCGTCGAGAAGCTGTCGGGGATCGCGATCCCGACCCGGGAGGACATGCAGGAGATCGAGATCTCCAGCCGTCTCTATATGGAGAACGGCGCGCGCTACATGACCGCGACGCTGATGTGCCACTCAGATACCGACATGCCCCGGACCACGGCGGTGACCTTCATTCTCGGCGACCACCGCCTGGTAACGGTGCGTTATGATCAGCCCAAGCCCTTTGCGCTGGTCGAGGCCAAGCTGGCCCGTTCCTGCACGCCGGCCATCACCGGCGAGATGGTGCTGATGGAGCTGCTCGATGCCGTGATCGACCGCTGCGCCGACATCCTGGAGCGCTGCGGCGCCGAGATCGATCAGGTCTCGCATGACATCTTCGAGCCGGAGAGCGAGCGCCACGGTCACGCCAAGCAATATTCCCAAATCCTGATCTCGATCGGCCGCAAGGGCGATCTGACCTCCAAGGTTCGCGAGAGCCTGGTCTCGATCGGCCGCGTCGTCGCCTTCCTCTCGGCGGTGGTGGAGGGCGTGAAATGGTCGAAGGACATGCGCGAGCAGCTCAAGACCATGCAGCGCGACGTCGTCTCGCTGACCGATCACGCCTCCTACCTCTCCAGCAAGATCACCTTCGTGCTCGACGCCATGCTCGGCGTCGTCAATCTCGAGCAGAACAACATCATCAAGCTGTTTTCGGTCATGGCGGTCGTCCTGATGCCGCCGACGCTGATCGCCTCGATCTACGGCATGAATTTCAAAGCGATGCCGGAACTCGAATGGGCGCACGGCTATCCGTACGCGCTGGTCCTGATGCTGATCGCGGCGATCGTCCCGTACTGGATCTTCAAGTGGAAGAAGTGGCTGTAATAGCTACCGAGACCTTACGCGGGACGTAGAGACATGGTGTCTGGTGTCGCAGAATAGAGCGGGATTGCGGCTGCACGGCGATGTGTGCTCGCCGCCCCAATTCCTCCGGTAAAATTTGAGCGGTGGGCTGAACGTTTGCGCGAAACTTGTCTGCGATAAGCAGAGTGTTAGCCGCGAGGAACAGCCATGGTTGAAAAACACATAACGTCGCCCCGCAACGTCATCGATCTGGCGAACTATCGTCAGGTCCTGGCGAGCGGCAAGGCGTCGTCGATGTCGGCACGCATGTGCCGGCACTGTGGTGCTCCGCTGCTCGACGGCGAGAACGACGACGATTGCTCGACTGCAATCAGCACGGCCGCTCCGCAGCCACGCGAGAGGTCACGTCGGATTCGACTCGATTGAGGAACGGAAGCTAAGGGCGATCCAGGTCTTGCGGCGGCGTTGTCTGGATCGCCTTGCTTCCCCGGCGTTGTTTCCAACACCGTCATTGCGAAGAGCGCTTGCGCTCGCAAGGGGCGGAGGTAGCCTACACGTGCTGGCCGCCGTTGATGTGGATCTCGGCGCCGTTGACGTAAGACGAGGTGTCCGTACACAGCACGTAGATGATCTTGGCGACCTCGTCGGGCGTGCCGAGGCGGTGCATCGGGATCTGCTGGTCGACGATCTTCTCGGTGCCCGGCGACAGGATCGAGGTGTCGATCTCGCCCGGCGCGATCGCATTGACACGCACGCCGACGCGGCCGAAGTCGGACGCCATCTCGCGCGTCAGGGATGCCAGTGCGGCCTTCGAGGTGGCATAGGCCGCGCCCGCGAAGGGATGCACGCGCGAGCCCGCGATCGAGGTGACGTTCACGACAGAGCCCTTGGCCGTCTTCAGTTCCTCGATCAGCCCGCGCGCCATCATGATTGGCGCGAAGAAGTTGACGTTGAACACGTGCGTCCAGGTGTCGAGGTCGGTGTCGATCGAGCCGAGCCTGGAGCCGCCGGCGCCCTTCGGTGAGATCGCGGCGTTGTTGACCAGCGCGTGCAGCATGCCGCCTTCGAGACGGTCGCGGATGTCGGAGATCGCGCGGGTGGTATCGGCGGGGGTGGCGAGGTCGACCTGGATATGGTCCTCAGGGCCTGCGTCCCACGGACAATCCTCCGGGAATGGATGCCGCGAGCAGGTGATCACGCGCCAGCCGGCCGAGGAGAAACGGATGACGGTGGCATGCCCGATGCCGCGGCTCGCCCCGGTCAGGAGCAGCGTGCGGCGCGGCGCGTTGGAAGGCTGCGGCATGAAGGTCTTTCAGGCTGGAGCATGATCCGGACCCGGAGGGCCGCGTTAGCGCAAAGCGTGCAGCGGCTTTCCGAAAGGATCATGCTCGAACAAAATACTAAGGATACATCCGCGTCTTGGACCATTTCTGGCCGGCCGCGTCACGGCGAAATTCGATGCGGTCGTGCAAGCGGAATGGGCGGTCGTGCCAGAACTCGATACGCGACGGCGTGATACGCCAGCCGCTCCAGCCCGGCGGACGCGGCACCTCGCCGATGATGTGCTTGGCGGCAACCTTGGCGATCGCCTGCTCGAAGGCGAAGCGGCTCTCGAGCTCTTGCGACTGCTTGCTCGCCCAGGCGCCGATCTGCGCCTGCTTCGGGCGGGTGGCGAAATAGGCGTCGGCTTCGGCCTCGGTCACCGGCGTCACGTTGCCGCGGATGCGGACCTGACGGCGCAGCGACTTCCAGTGAAAAAGTAACGCCGCCTTAGGATTTGCGGCGAGCTCGCGGCCCTTCTGGCTGGCGATGTGGCTGTAGAAGACGAAACCATCGGTATCGAAGCCCTTCATCAGCACCATGCGCACGTCCGGCAGGCCGTCGGCATCGACGGTGGCGAGCGCCATGGCGTTCGGATCGTTCGGCTCGCTCTTGATGGCTTCGTTCAGCCAGGCCTCGAACAGCGCAAACGGCTCGTCGGCGGCGGTGAAATCACCGGATGTTAAGGGTGTCTGGTGTTTCATCGAGGTCGTGTCGGTCATGTCTGGGGTCCGAGTTGCGTTCTGCGGTCCAAAACGCGCTGTTGTCTGCTACCGCCCTATATAGGGTATGGGGACGCGTTGGCCTATCGGCGATCCGGCCGTCCGGCTTCGTCATGACGATCATTCTGATCGGGCTCGGCACCGGCGGCTGCAGCTTTTCCCGCAATGACAAGAGTGCCTACGCCAAGGCCGAGGACAGCGACCTCACCGGCTCGATCGCAATGCCGGCCAGGGCACCGACCGAGACCGATCTCGCCTTCGCCCGCAACGCCGCCTCCGACGTCCTCAGCAAGAACGACAAGGATTCCAGCCAGCATTGGGAGAATCCGGACACCGGGGCGCGCGGTTCGGTCACGCCGATCGCGCAATCCTATGCCGCCGAGGACGGCCGCAAGTGCCGCGACTTCCTGGCGAGCTACGTCAACGGCAGCACCGAAAGCTGGCTCCAAGGCGCCGGCTGCCAAAGCAGCCGTGGCAGTTGGGAGATTCATACGCTAAAGCCGTGGCGGAGCTAGGAATCGCTTCACCAGGCTAGTTGCAAAAATACCACTCGCCCCCCACATGAGGCTCAAGTGGGGCGGGGAGCCCTTTGAACAATTCGATTTCTTGAAGGAGACGTGACGGATGCGCGACCCCTATGAGGTCTTGGGGGTGCCGCGGAGCGCCAACGCTGCCGCGATCAAGAGCGCCTATCGCAAGCTTGCCAAGAAGCACCATCCCGACAGCAACAAGAACGACCCGAAGGCGGCCGAGCGCTTCGCTGAGCTCAATACGGCCAACGAGATCCTCGGCGACGAGGACAAGCGCAAGCAATTCGACCGCGGCGAGATCGACGCCGACGGCAAGCCGCGCTTCCAGGGCTTTCCGGGCGGCGGCGGGCCGCGCGGTCGCGCGGGTCCCGGCGGGTTCGAAAGCTATACGTTCCGCGGTGGCGGCGCGGGCCCTGGTCCGGGCGGCGGCGCGTTCGAGGACATCCTCAACAGCATGTTCGGCGGTGCGCAGCGTCCGCGCCCTGGAGCTGGCGGCGGTGCCCAGTTCGAATTCGACACCGGCGGGATCGGGCTCGATCTCGACGTCAATGTCGCCATGACCGTCTCGCTGGAGGAGGCGGTCAAGGGCGGCGAGAAGCGCGTCCGGCTGCCGAACGGCAAGGAACTCAACGTCAAGATTCCGGCCGGAGTCACCGAGGGCCAGCAGATCCGGTTGCGGGGACAGGGCGAGAGCGCGCAGGGCCATCCGCCCGGCGATCTCCTGATCACGATCGGCATCGCGCCGCATCCGTTCTTCAAGATCGAGGGCGCCGATCTCAGGATCGACCTGCCGGTCACGCTTTATGAGGCGGTGCTTGGCGGCAAGGTCCGCGTGCCCACCCTCGGCAATGCCGTGGAGCTTTCGGTCCCGCAGAACACCTCCAGTGGCCGGACCTTCCGCCTCAAGGGCAAAGGATTGCCAAAAGCTGGCGGAACCGGGGATCTCTTCGTCACCATCAGGATTATGCTACCGGACGGGAACGACGCCGAGCTTGAAGCATTGATGGAGAAGTGGCGGGACCAGCACCCCTACAATCCACGTAGCGGGCTTGGTTGACGCGTGGTCCGGAAAAGTGCGTAGCGGTTTTCCGAAAAGATCACGCACGAACAAGAGCTAAAGCGCGACTGATCGCGCTTTAGGGCGAGATCGGTAGCTGAAGGGGTTCTCCTAAAGACTGAGAGCGTCGTCCATGGAGATGATGCTCATCATATGCCCGAGGCGTGGTAGCCCTTCTTGGCTCACGTGCTCGACATGTCGGCTGTCCGGCGGGGCAGCCGATAAAAAGGTGCGGCCTCGAGAGGGGGACCAGCGCGGTACCAAAAACCCCAATCGAGGCCGCCCGCGTCGATCGGCGGATCGAACGCTGCTCATTTTCGCGTGATCATCTGGTGCGATAATGAGACGCGCCGATGTCTTCATTCCAAATTTTCAATGTCGGAATCGAGGCACCGCGGTTGCGTGGTTGTCTAGGTGCCATTTTTCTCTGCCTGGTCGTACACCGCCTGCGCCACTTTGGTCAGCCGGTCGCGGTCGCCGCCACCGCTGACGACGTAGCCGACGTTTCGCTCCGACCAGAACAGCGCCCCATCCTTGTCCGTTCTGGCGTAGCGCATCTGCGTCGCGCCGTTCTCGGTCTTGGCGGTGTAGATCGTGTACCGCTCGCCTGAGGCGCCCTCATACATCAGGAACGACGCCGGGCCGTTCGGCCCCGGTAAGAGCCGGCCACCCACGAGCTTCAGTCCACTCGCCTCCAGGTTCGGTGCAAACACCGTCCAGCCGCAGCGTCTGGTCAGCCAGGCCTGGAGGTGGTCGCGC
The DNA here is from genome assembly GCF_055807435.1 of Bradyrhizobium sp. Ken51. Classification (NCBI taxonomy): domain Bacteria; kingdom Pseudomonadati; phylum Pseudomonadota; class Alphaproteobacteria; order Hyphomicrobiales; family Nitrobacteraceae; genus Bradyrhizobium; species Bradyrhizobium sp. Ken51. The sequence goes on from NZ_JBVVPB010000008.1 coordinate 190,165, forward strand.
TCGTTGCCGCCGACCTCGACCGGATGGCGAACCTCGACGACATAGAGGCGGTGGGCGTCGAGCGCGTCAGTCGTAAAGCTCTGGAAGGTCGAGGGCGCGTTGGCGGCACCATGCGCCAGCCAGCCGGCGGAGCCGCCGGCAACGAAGGCCACCAGCACGGCCGCGGCGGCCCCATAGAGCCAGTGCCGCGGGCGGCGCTCCAGCCGCTCGAGCTCCAGCCGCGCCGGCACCGGCTCCTGGGCGACGGAATCGTAGCGGGCGTGCAGCATCTCGGCCATGGCGCGCCAGGACTGCACGCGCTCGCCATCCTCAGGCTGCGCGGCAAGCCAGGCCTCGACGTCGGCGCGGCGCTCGGCCGGCAGCTCGCCGTCGACATAGGCGTGCAGTTCGTCCTCGGTCACTGGAATCTTGCGGTCGTTCATATCGATCGTCTCTGGCTCTGCGGCCCAAAATGTTCTTCGTGGTTCAACTGCGCCGCTCCAAACGCCATGCAGGAGAAACGACCGGCGCGATGCATTAATCCTGCCATCATTTCACCCGCCTGAGCGCCGGGCGCTCACCCTCCAGCGAGGCTTTAACGTGGGCGCGGGCGCGTGCCAGGCGCGACATCACGGTGCCGATCGGCACGGCCTGGATGTCGGCGACCTCGCGGTAGCTCATGCCCTCCAGCATCACCAGGAGCAGCACCGAGCGTTGCTCTTCGACGAGCGTCGCCAGCGCCCTCTCGATATCGCGCCCTTCGGCTTCGGTCCCGCTGGCATCGGGATTGTTCTCCGTCAGCTGCATGAATTGCGGGCGCCGTGCCAGCGAGCGCCGCCGGTTCTTGTTGAGGTTGGTCAGGATCGTATAGAGCCAGCTCCTGACGTCGCCCCCGAGGAAGAGGCGCTCCGAACGCAGCGCCCGCACCAGCGTATCCTGCACCAGATCGTCGGCCGCATCCGCCTCGCGCGTGAGCGCACGGGCGTAGCGGCGCAACGCCGGGATCATGGCTTCAACACTCTGGCGAAACGCACTCATTGCGATCTTGACGTCCTGATGTTCGGCGCGAGCGCCACAACGATCATAACACCCGAGCGGAACGGCTATTCCGGAGCTTGAAACAGCGTTAACGCCGCGTATTAGGACTGTACCGCAACGGAGGGCTGGTGTACCTCCAAACCTCACCGGGAGCTCGACGGGACGTTAGCAAAATGGCGCAGAATTCAGGTCTGATGCAGGGCAAGCGGGGCGTGGTCCTCGGCGTTGCCAACAACCGCTCGATCGCCTGGGGCATTGCCAAGGCATGCCACGCAGCCGGTGCCGAGCTCGCCTTCACCTATCAGGGCGATGCGCTGAAGAAGCGCGTCGAGCCGCTCGCCGCTGAGATCGGCGGGCTCGTGCTCGGCCATTGCGACGTCACCGATGCCGCGACCATCGATGCGGCCTTCGCGGTGCTGAAGGAGAAGTGGGGCAAGATCGACTTCCTGGTGCATGCGATCGCCTATGGCGAGCAGCTCGATGGGCGCTACGTCGACACCACGCAGGAGAATTTTTCGAAGTCCCTGCTGATCTCCTGCTATTCGTTCACGGCCGTGGCGCAGCGCGCCGAGAAGCTGATGACCGACGGTGGCTCGCTCATCACGCTCAGCTATTACGGCGCCGAGAAGTGGATGCCGCATTACAACGTCATGGGCGTCGCGAAAGCGGCGCTCGAAGCGAGCGTGCGTTATCTCGCCGCCGATCTCGGCGAGAAGAACATCCGCGTCAACGCGATCTCGGCGGGGCCGATCAAGACCCTCGCGGCGTCCGGCATCGGCGATTTCCGCTATATCCTGAAGTGGAACGAGGCCAATGCGCCGATGCGGCGCAACGTCTCCACGGAAGACGTCGGCGGCAGCGCGCTGTATTTCCTCTCCGACCTCTCGCGCGGCGTCACTGGCGAGGTGCACCACGTCGATTCCGGATATCACGTGCTCGGCATGAAGCGCCCGGACGCGCCTGACATTTCGTTCGGCGGGAAGGACTAGTTTCTGAAACTGGAATGCCCGTGCCCACGATCTATTATCTGCGCCACGGCGAGACCGAGTGGAATGCGCTCGGCAGGCTTCAGGGCACCAGGGACATTCCGCTGAACGCGCGCGGTCGCGGTCAGGCCGTGCAGGCCGGCGGCATTCTCGCCGATCTGTTCAAGCGCGAAGGCCGCGACAAGGCAGCATTACCCTACGTGTCGAGTCCGCTTGGCCGCGCGCGAGAGACCATGGAACTGGCGCGGAGCAAGCTCGAACTGCCGATTGCAGACTATGCGCTCGACGACCGCCTGCGTGAGATCGGTTACGGCGTCTGGGAGGGGCTGACGCTGGCCGAGAGCGAGGCCTCCGATCCCGAAATCTACGCCCGGCGCCTCGCCGACAAATGGACGGTGGGCCCCGCGGGCGGGGAGACCTACGCCGATGTGCAGGTCCGCGTGCGCGCCTGGTACGACCAGCTCCGGACCGACACCGTCGCGGTCGCCCATGGCGGGACCTGCCGGGCCCTGATGGTTTCACTTGGCCTGGAGACGCCGGCGAGCGCCGCCGAACTCTATATCGAGCAGGGCGCCGTCTACGTGTTCCGCGACGGGCGGCTGGAGAAGTTTAGTTAAGCCGGTTCGCGTCCCCGTCCTCCGCCGTCATGCCCGGGCTTGTCCCGGGCATCCACGCCCTTTTGCCCTGCGGGGCCAAGAACGTGGATGGCCGGGACAAGCCCGGCCATGACGACAGTGTCGGCATTTGACCCCAATTTCAGGGCGAGTTAAGTCAGCCCTGACTTACGAGCTAGAGACGGATGTCCTTCAACACCTTCGGCCACATGTTCCGCGTCACGACCTTCGGCGAGAGCCATGGGGTGGCGATCGGCTGCGTGGTCGACGGCTGCCCGCCTATGATCCCGCTCGTCGAAGCCGACATTCAGGGTGATCTCGATCGCCGCCGGCCCGGACAGTCCCGCTTCACGACCCAGCGTCAGGAGCCGGACCAGGTCAAGATCCTCTCCGGCGTGATGGCGCATCCGGAGACCGGCGTACAGGTGACGACGGGCACGCCGATTGGGCTCCTGATCGAGAACACCGACCAGCGCTCAAAGGACTATTCCGAGATCAAGGACAAGTTTCGCCCTGGTCATGCCGACTTCACCTATGAAGCGAAGTACGGCCTGCGCGACTATCGCGGCGGCGGCCGCTCCTCGGCGCGCGAGACCGCGACGCGCGTTGCCGCCGGCGCGATCGCGCGAAAAGTATTGCCCGACGTGAAGGTGCGCGGCGCGCTGGTGCAGATCGGGCCCCACAAGATCGACCGCGCGAAGTGGGACTGGGACGAGATTGCGAACAATCCGTTCTTCTGTCCCGACAAGGACAAGGCCGCGTTCTTCGAGACCTATCTCGACGGCATCCGCAAGAGCGGCTCCTCGATCGGCGCGGTGATCGAGGTCGTCGCCGAAGGTGTGCCGGCCGGCCTTGGCGCGCCGATCTACGCCAAGCTCGACGCCGAGCTCGCCTCCGCAATGATGAGCATCAATGCGGTGAAGGGCGTCGAGATCGGCGCCGGCTTCGGCGCGGCCGAACTCACCGGCGAAGAGAACGCCGACGAGATGCGCACCGGCAATGACGGCACGCGTTTTCTGTCCAACCACGCCGGCGGCGTGCTGGGCGGTATCTCCACGGGACAGCCGGTGGTGGTGCGTTTCGCGGTCAAGCCGACCTCGTCGATCCTGCAGCCGCGCCTCACCGTCGATCGCAACGGCGCCGACACCGAGATCATGACCAAGGGCCGCCACGATCCCTGCGTCGGCATCCGCGCCGTCCCCGTCGGCGAAGCCGTGATGGCTTGTGTGTTGGCCGATCATTTCCTGCGCGATCGCGGTCAGGTCGGGCGCTAGCGTTGCGCGAGGCGCTTGTATCGCGCCACTAGCCCACCGCGCAGCTTGACGATCCCACAACTTCGTCCGCAAATGCGGACATGGAAAGCTCCGAGCTCCAACGTATCACCAGCTGGCTGATCGACGGCGCCTGGTCGTCGAAGGCCCCGGCCGAGATGACGGCGGAAGCCTGCGAACGGATGGTCGCAGCCGGTCTGCCGCTATGGCGGTTCGGCATCTTCATCCGCACGCTGCATCCCGAAATTTTCGGTCGCAACTTCATCTGGCGGGAGGGCGAGGAGGTCGAGATCGGCACGGTCGATTTCGCGATCCTGGAGACGCCGGAATTCGCCAGAAGTCCGCTGCGGGTCGTGTTCGAGCAGGGACTTGAGGTGCGGGGACGCATGGACGATCCCGGCAGCAAGCATTTCCCTTTTTTCGACGATATGCGTGCCGAAGGCGTAACCGACTACGTCGCGACGCCAATGCAGTTTCTCGACGGCTCGGTCCACGCGACGAGCTGGACCACGCGCCATCCAGGCGGCTTCACCGATGAACACATCGCGGCGATTCACGCCATCGTCAAACCGCTCGCGCGCATCACCGAGATCATCAGCCTGCGCCGCACTGCCGAGATGCTGCTGGACACCTATGTCGGCAATCGCGCGGGCGCGCGCATCCTTGGTGGTCAGATCCGCCGCGGCCACAACGACACCATGCAGGCTGCGATCTGGCTCTCCGATCTGCGCGGCTTCACCGCACTGTCGGACCGGCTGCCGGCCGAGACGGTGGTCGAGATCCTCAACCATTATTTCGACTGCCAGGTTACCGCGATCCGCGGTCATGGCGGCGAGGTGCTGAAATTCATGGGCGACGGCCTGCTCGCGGTATTCCCGATCGACGAATATGTCGGTGATGCCGCGCATGTCTGCACGCGGGTGCTGGAGGCGGCGCGCGAATCCCGCGCCAGCGTCGACGCGCTCGCGTATCCTGTCGGCGACGTCGTCGAGCGCTTCCGCTTCGGCGTGGCGCTCCACGTCGGCAACATCCTCTACGGCAATATCGGCGGCGGCAACCGCCTCGACTTCACCTGCATCGGCCCCGCCGTGAACCTTGCCGCCAGGCTCGAGAAAATCACGGGTCGCCTGGGGCGGACCGTCGTCGCCTCGGAAGGCTTCGCCAATGTCTGCCGCCACGACTGGCACGAGCTCGGCGAATTCCCTATCGCGGGCTTTTCAAAGGCGCAGCGCGTGTACGGGCTGACGGAGGAGACGCCGGTGGCGATGGCCTGAGGTCGTCCTCGGATGTCCGCCGCCATCAACCCGGTGAGCAGAGTTCAGGCGTTCGCCGCCATCACCGACTTCAGCGGTACATCCAGCTGATAGACAAATCCGGACGGTTCGTAGGCCAGCCGCACCTGCCCGTTCAGTTGCTGGCCGAGCGACTCGATCATCCGGGTGCCGCAGCTCCGTCGTGTTGGCGGCGCCACCACAGGGCCGCCGCTTTCGCTCCACTTCAGGCGCAGTCTTTGCTCGATCTCGTCCACCGTCCATGCGACCTCGACATGCCCGGAGGAACTGGACAGCGCGCCGAACTTCGTGGTGTTGGTGCAGAGCTCGTTGAACGTCATGGCGAGCGCTATCACGGCACCGGACGTGATCCGGAGATCCGGCCCATTGAAATGGAATCGTCGGCCCCCCTGACTATCAAAAGGATCGGTGGCGCCGCTCAGGGTGTGAGTGAGGCTCGCATTTGACCAGCTGACCTGTATCAACAGGTCGTGGGCGCGCCCCAACGCCAGCAAGCGGCCATCCATGGCTTTTTGGCCTTGCTCGAGATTGATTGCGGCCCGGAAGCTCTGGGCTGCGATTGCGCTCACCGTCGCAAGCGTATTCTTGATGCGATGATGCAGCTCTCCGAGGATGAGCTTTTGCAACTTGTCGGCAGCCTCGCGTTCGTGGGCTTCGATGCCGGCTTGAGCGAGCAGGACCTTGGCGTCGGTGTCGGCCTGTTCCAGCAACAGGCGCAGATTGTCGTTCTCCGCAACCAGAACCGATTCCTGTGGCGATCGAGCAAGGTTGTCCACAGGATCCGTCGTTGTGGTCGGAAGGATTTTTAGCGCGCCCGCTCCGATCATCGTCTGCAACTGCGAGATCATTTCGTCGACGGCGAGCGGCTTGCGAAAGAAGCGGCTGTCCGCCGGCGTTTCGTTTTCAGACGGCTTTACCTGACCGGAGACGAGCACGATCTTGATGGCAGGCCAGCGATCGTGCACCGCGTGGGCCAGCTTCAGGCCGTCCATGGTCCCGGGCATCTGTATGTCGCTGAACAGAAGCGAGATGTCCGACCGCGACTCGAGGATTGCGATGGCTTCGTCGGCGTTGACGGCCTGCACAGGGCAGAAGCCTGCATCCTCCACGATATCGACTGCGCGCATGCGCAGGATCATCTCGTCTTCGACGACGAGAACATTCGGCAAGGAGGTTGGAGGTGTTGACATCTGTGCACGACACTTTCCTGGATCATCCGACAAGCCCGGTCGGCGCTTTGCGATTTTTGGTCTAGCGGCGCGCCGTCACCAAACGAGCTTCATGAATCCTGACATCGGATTCACCTCGGCGTAGACACGATGCTTCGAAGTCCGGCCAGACCTGGCCTACGCAATTCCTGGCCACCGGATGGCTCGCCAGCCGGTCCGCCTTCGCCAAAGCAACGGTCTCGCGCGCTTTTACTTGCGGAGCAAAACCGGGCAACACCATTACGGACACTCCGAGGAGCGCGAACATCGCGAACGCGATAAGAGATTTCATCATTTGGGGCTGCTTTGGCTGTTGACCGCCCCACCTCATTGGGGACGCTGTTACAACAACCAAAATGAAATATAGTTCATTTCATACAACTTATATTTGAGGCGTGATTTGAAGGCGGACGCCGCCCATAGCCCGGATCATCACTCGACGTGAAGAGGCCGCCGACCAGGTTGGCTTGCCACTACCTCGGTGTTTTGGAGCCAGGCAGGCTTATCCAGTCATGAATGTGCGAGGCCGTTTCGCTCAATCGCGCCGCTTTGAGCAGCGCTTCTCGCTGAACACCGGGCGGGGCAATCTCTGCGCGACGGCGAGCCTCGGCCGCCAATTGGGCAAGGCGATTGCTCAGCGGGATATTTCTTTTGGTGGTGTCTTGCACGGGACGCTCCGCATTGGGCGGGAGCGCAAAGACTCTCTCAGTCACCGATGGATGCCGTGACGGGCCGGTGATGGCTCACCATGCGCCTGTTGATGGCCAATAGATACACTATTCGGAAGAGCAGTTTCGGCGCCGAAATCGAAAGAGGGCGCCAAAGCACCAAAGCCTGACCGGTGCCACTATTCCTCCGGCTCCGTCGTGAACAGCAGCGGATAGCCCTTGGTGCGGCCGGCGTCGGTGGCGCGGGTGGCCTTGGTCTCTGCGACGTCCTTGGTGAACACCGCGACCACGCAGGCGCCGAGCTTGTGGGCGGTGATCATCACCTTGTAGGCCTGATCCTCGGTCATCCGGAACTCGGCCTTGAGGATCATCGTGACGAATTCGCGGGGCGTGAAGTCGTCGTTGATCAGGATGACCTTATGCAGCTTCGGCCGCTCGACCTTGGTCTTCGTCCTGGTTTTGGGTTTGGTAACGGTATCGTTCATTCCGCCTCCCGGATATGGCGGGCTCCGGTTCCTGCCGGCGCGCTCAGCGCGCGGCCTTCTCACCATATTGCAGGACCTGCACCTTCTCCAAGGTGATCAGGCCGCTCGACATCATGCCATCCAGGATGGGCAGGAATGCATGGATGTTGTCCTCGCTGTCGACGATCTCGATCAGCAGCGGCAGGTCTTCCGAGAGCCGCAGAATCTTCGAAGTGTGCAGCCGGCTCGACTTGCCGAAGCCCATGGGGCCGCGCAGCACGGTGGCGCCGGCCAGATGCCGCTCGCGCGCCGTCATCACGATCGCTTCATAGAGCGGCTTGCCGTCGAAATGGTCGTTCTCGCCAATGAAGATCCGGAGCGAAACTGCCTGGTTGGGGATTTGCATGGTCACCTCCTTGTCAATCGGTTGGTGCCGCTGGCTATCATATGGCCTGCCCATACCGACACCAGCCAGCAAATGACGGATGCCGCGATATAGGCGAGCGCCGTATATTTCATGCCGCCGTGGAACAGGCGGAAGGTCTCCAGGCTGAAGGTCGAAAAGGTCGTGTAGCCGCCGCAGAACCCGGTCATGACGAACTGCCGGTGCTCGGGCCGCGCCAGCAGGCGGCCGTCGGGCCCGGTCAGCGTCGCGTAGAAGCCGATGATCAGTGAGCCCGTGGCGTTGATGAACAGCGTCGCGACGGGGAAGCCGGAGCCGGTGCCGAGCGCAAGCCCGACCAGATAGCGCGTCAGCCCGCCGACCATGCTGCCGGCGGCAACCCAGGCATAGAGCGTCGCGGTGCGCCAGCGATCGGCAGAGGAGGGGGACTTCATCTGCCTAGCCTCCCAGAGCGTCCGCGAGGAGGAAGCCGCAACTGACGGCGGCGAGGCAGGGCACGACCGAGACCGCGACATTCCCCAGCGCGTGCATCGGCTCGCCGTTCCGCGCCAGCGTCAGCGTTTGCAGACTGAACGAGGACACCGTGGTGTAGCAGCCAAGAAAGCCGGTGACCGCGAACAGCCATGGATCGGGCGCGGCGAAGAGCGAGCCGGGATGGCTCGCCAATGCGCCAAAAATGCCGATCAGAAAGGCGCCGGTGACGTTGATGGTCACGGTGCCCCACGGAAACGTCTCGCCCAGCCGCCGGGCGATCGCGCCGGAGATGAAATAGCGCGCGCAGCCGCCGAGCACGCTGCCGATCATGACCGCTAGCACTCCGCTCAGCACGGCGAACAGTCCCCCGTCATCGTTTCTCCTCCGTTGCCAGCCCGTTGCCGACGGCAAATAGTCCCATGAGCGCGACCAGCGCAAAGCCGAGCCCCGCCAGGAACGTGCCGGCCGGACCATAGGCATCCCACAAGGCGCCGGCGATCACGCTTGCGGCCAGCAAGGCAAGGCCGGTGAACAGATTGAAATAGCCGAACGCGGTGCCGCGCAGGCTCGGTGGTGCTGCGTCGGCGACGAGGGCCGAGAGCAGGCCTTGCGTCAATCCCATATGCAGACCCCACAGCACGACGCCGAGGGCCAGGCCCCCAAGGTTTGGCAGCAGCGCGAGCGCGAGATCGGCGCCGGCAAGGAAGACGAGGCCGAGCGCGAGCAGGCCGGTGCGGTTGATCCGGTCCGAGAGCACGCCGGCCGGATAGGCCGACAACGCATAGGCGATGTTCATCAGCACCAGCACCGCCGGCACCCACATCGCATTGAGCCCGATGTTCTGTGCGCGCAGGATCAGGAAAGCTTCGCTGAAACGCGCCAGCGTGAACACGACGCCAACCGCGACCACGCGCCAGTATACGGATCCGAGCTGGCGCATCGCGGCGGTGTTCAGCGGATTCCTTGACGGCTCCCGGCCTGGATCCGGCTCCGGCTCGCTCACCGCGAACGCGATCAGTCCGAACGACAGGAAGCCCGGCAGCACGGCCACCCAGAACACCACCGTAAAATTGTCCGCCGTCCACCACATCAGACCGATCGCCATGAGCGGCCCGACGAACGCACCGATGGTGTCGAGCGACTGACGCAGGCCGAAGCTCGCGCCGCGCAGGCCGATGGGGGCGATATCGGCGATCAGCGCATCGCGCGGTGCGCCGCGAATGCCCTTGCCGACGCGGTCGATGAAGCGCGCGGCGACCAGCCATCCGACGCTGGGGGCAAGCGGGAACAGCGGTTTTGTCAGTGCGGCGAGCCCGTAGCCAAGCGCAGCGAGCAATTTGCGCCGGCCGAGCCAGTCGGACAGCGCGCCGGAGAAGATCTTCGTGATCGAGGCTGTCGCCTCGGCGATGCCCTCGATGAAGCCCACGGTGAGCGTGGAGGCGCCGAGCACGGTGACGAGATAGACCGGCAGCAGTGCGTGGATCATCTCGGAAGAGACGTCCATCAGCATCGAGACGAAACCGAGCACCCAGATCCCCTTGGGCAGCCCTGCACGTGCAGAATTCGGTGTTGTCGTCGTCACGTCCAGGACTTCTCCTCGGCCTCTGCTTGACCTCTGCTTGACCTCTCCTTGGCCTTCGCGTCCAGACAACAAAAAACCCGCCAGCGGCGGGTGTGTCCATGCTCCCGCCGAAGGCAGAGGCCTAGAAATTGCCCCTCCTCAAGCAGGAGTCATCAGCCCACTACGGTCACGGGCGGTTGTCGGGGGACTCCATCCCCATCTGTATCGCCAGCCTAGCATGGAAATCGCGCCGGACAAGTAGGCGAGGGTGCCCTGTCCAGTGGTCCGTCATTCCGGGAGCGGCGCGAACGGGGCAATATGGCGGCAGCTTTGCGTAATGCTTCATAATTCCCGAGCCGCAAATGCTAACTCGCAAATCCCTAACTGGAATGTGAAGCGCAAGCGATCTTCGGACTTTGCGGCAAGGCGATTGCATGTCACCATCGCGTCATACGACGGGAGGCTGCGATGCGCTTGCTGTTCTCGATCGGGGCTGTGCTGATGACCGGCATGTTTGCCGGAGGGGACGTCGCGGGCATCGCGGCACCAGGACCCAAGTTTGAGTCGCCTAAAATTCAGCCGCAGCGGCAAGCAGCCGACAGGGACGCCCAGACGGTCGATGTCGAGCTGATCCTCGCCGTCGACGTCTCCTACTCCATGGACATGGACGAGCTCGCGGTCCAGCGCGAAGGCTATGCGCAGGCGATCCAGTCGAAGGAATTCCTGCAGGCGCTGAAGTTGGGCCCGAACGGCCGGATCGCGGTGACCTATTTCGAGTGGGCCGCCTCGACCGACCAGAAGATCATCATCCCCTGGCGGCTGGTCGATGGACCGGAGACCGCCGATGCCGTCGCCGCCGAAATCTTGAAGACGCCGATCCGGCGCGCCTCGCGCACCTCGATCTCCGGCGCGATCACTTTCGCGATGCCGCTGTTCGACGAGGATCCCTATCGGGGCTTGCGCCGCGTGATCGACATTTCCGGCGACGGTCCCAACAACAATGGCACGCCGGTCACGATTGCGCGCGACGCAGCGATCGAGAAGGGCATCGTCATCAACGGTCTGCCGATCATGGTCAAGGAGCCGTCCTATTCGACCATGGATATCGACAATCTCGACTTCTACTATGAGGATTGCGTCATTGGCGGCCCCGGTTCCTTCGTCATCACGATCAAAGACCGCGACAAGTTCAAGGAAGCCATCCGCACCAAGCTCCTGATGGAGGTTGCGGGCCGTATGCCGGAGCGCCCGGTGATGCGCGTTGCGGAGAAGGACAAGGAGCCGCGTGTGAACTGCATGATCGGCGAGAAGATCTGGTCGGACCGCTGGGGTCGCTGAACGCGGCCTACCGGACGAGACCTTTTGCCCTATTTGCCTGCGATGGAATTTTAACCATGCGTTAACTGTTGCGTGGCCCTAATCGGCTGCTTCCAATTGTTTCCGGATACTGTTCTGACGTTCCTGTCGGGGCGCGAACCAAGCGGGCCTGTCAGACAAATCCGCCGAGCAATCCAATGGCCATCGTCACGTCGAGCACCAGCCAGATTTCTCCCGCTCTCGAGCGGGTGTATCACCAGAGCTCCCTGCTCGGTGAGTGGAAAGGCAATTGGGCCGGCAATAACCAGCCCGTCAGCTTCAAGGTCGTGAACATCCGCGGTGCCCGGGCGCAGGTCGAGTACACCCATAACGGACGCACGGAGCGCGGTTTTGGCGAGGTCGCCGGTTCGCTTCTCACCTTCGGCACGGTCACGGTCGGCACCAAGGACGGCAAGAGTCTGGTGCTGTTGTCATCTGCAGGCGCGGGCAAGCAGACCGCGACTCTCGAGAAGCAGGCGCCGCCGGCCTCCGACAGCCGCCTGATGGGAAGCTGGGGCGGCTATTCCAGTGACAATGGCAAGAGCGCGAGCTTCAGGGTGCTCGCTGTCAACGGCAACGAAGCGCAGGTCAGCGTCACCACCGATGGCGTCACCCGTCAGGGCACCGGCACCGTCTACAAGAACGTCATCATGTTCGGGCAGGCGCAGATTGCGACCGACGACGGGCAGAATGGCAAGATCATCTACCAGGTCCGCAACAAGTCGTTCGTGGTGCCCGTGACGAAATATCCGCCGTCGGATACATCGTCCGCGGTGGACAGGACGGCGTAGCCGATCACGGCTGCTGCTCGCTGGACCGCGTCAGCGCCTTCAATTGCCGGTCGATCTGACGCAAGACGTCGCAGGCGGGCGCCAAAGCGCCATTGCCGATCATTTGCGGCGGCCAGCTTTCGTTGCGGCGCGAGCGAGGCAAGGATGTCGGCGCCAGGCGTGGCTGCAGCATCGGTATGGCCTATGCCGTAGCCACGCGCCGGAATGGGGAAGATCAGATCCGCGCCTCCAGAATCAGATTGAAGGGCGTTTCAGCGGCGCGACGGAAGCGCGTCAGTCCGCCCTCTCGCGCGACCTTGCGCAGCCTTGCCTCGCCCGCTTGCGCGCCCAGTGCGAGGCCCACCTCCTGGTCGAGCGAGGCCGGCGTGCAGATCATGGTCGACGCCGCATAATAGACCCGCCCGACCGGGTTGAGATTGTCCTCGAGGCGGTCGCCTGCGAACGGCTCAACCAGCATGCAGGTGCCGTCCTTTGCCATGGTCTCGCGCACGTGGTCGATGGCGCCGACGGGATCGCCCATGTCATGCAGGCAATCGAAGAAGCAGACGAGATCATAGCCCTCGGCCGGATAAGTCTTGGCGGAATGAACAGCGAAGCTGACCCGGTCGCCCAATCTGGCTTCGGTGGCCGCCTTTCGCGCGGCCTCGATCGAACCCTCGTGATAGTCGAAGCCGTAGAAGCGGGAGTTCGGGAAGGCTTCCGCCATCAGCCGTGTCGAGACGCCGTGCCCGCAGCCGACATCGGCGACCTTGGCGCCGCGCTTCAGCTTGTCCACGACGCCGTCGAGCGCGGGCAACCATTCCTGCACCAGATGATGCATGTACCCGGTCCGGAAGAAGCGGGCGGTGCCGCAGAACAGGCATTCGCTGCGCCGGTTCCAGCCGACGCCCTTGCCGGATTTGAATGCGTCCGAGACCTTCGGCTCGTCGAGAAACGCCGAGGCAATGACATTGCCGAACGCGCCGAGGAACACCGGACTGTCCTCATCGGCAAGCGCCATCGCCTGCTCCGGCAGCATCGAGAATTTTGCCGAAGCGGAATCGTATTCGATGTAGCCGGACGCCGCCTGGCTCGCGAGCCATTCGCGGACATAGCGCTCCGCCGTTCCGGTAGCGCTTGCGAGCTCGGACGAGTTCATCGGTCCCTTGGCGGCAAGGGTACGATAGAGACCGAGCTTGTCCCCGAGCAGGACCAGCGACGCATTCATCGCTGCCCCGAATTCGGTGACCATCTTGCCCATAAAGGCATTCAACCTGTCGGAATTGACCTCCATGAGAGCCTCCGTGCTGACGCGCCCCCTTAGGTGGGTCAATCGGGCATGCGGGAAGTTCAAATTGGCAGGAAAACGTGATCCCGGAACTCAAGGGAAGACTGGTGTCGCTTTGCTGGCATTCATGATGTCTGGTGGGTATAATTCGCAAGCTTTTCGACGGTATTTGGATGTCCAGGCTTACACGCTCTCGCGGTCTCGCGGTTTTTCTTGCCCTGCTCTGCCTCGGCGAAGCGCCGGCTCATGCGCAAGGCGCACCGCTGCAATATTGGATCCCCGGCGGACCTTTCGGCTTCGGCGGCGTTGCCGGCCAGAGCGCCGACAGCTACGGCAATTTCCCGAGCTTCAATGGCGGCGACGCAAGCGGCCGCAGCAATTTTGCGAACGGCTTCTTTGTCGGCAGCCAGCATGGCAATCTCAATTGGAGCGGCCTCAGCCCGGCCGGACTGAGCGGCAACTACAGCGCGCTCTCCTACGACAGCACGCAGTTCGGCTACAACACCAAGACCGCGGGCGGCATGCCCGTCACGTTCTTTGCCGGTTTCGACACACTGAAATACGGCGGCGGCATTGGCAGCTCGCTTGCGCCGCTCACCTCCAGCGCCTCGCCGGGTTACGGCGCATTTGCGGGTGTCGAGTTCAAGCCGACCTCCAACCTCAGCCTGTCGTTCGGCGCCGGTTTCACCCAGCAGCAATCGGGGCGCATGGACAGCGACATCAACTCGTCGATGTTGCCCGGCGAGTCACCCGCGCTGGGCGGTCTTCGGCGCTAGACTGGATCATCCGCGCATCACCTGCTCCGGGCTGCGCCTCAGCGATTTCGGCAAATCTGGCCCCTCTCCGAAGCGGATCACAATGTCGGGACGCCGCTCGCCGAGTCCGAGTGACGCTGCGAATTGCGACCTCAGTGTCGGCACCTCGACCGGCTGGTTGACGAAGGAATATTTCAGCCCCAGTGCGGTCGCCTGCAAACCGAACCGCTGGCAAGCGCGTCCGACCGCGATCCACTGCGATATGTCGCTCCGGTCGGCGGCAAGCACGAGGACCCCCGCGGAGCTGTCGAGTTCGTCACGGTACTTTCTGTTCTCGCCCTGCTCGGTGAAGACGAGCTTCAGCAGCGGCCGCGCGACCCATGCCGGCAGTGACGGGCTGCCTGACGCGCGCGAGAATAGTCCGTCCATGGACGCGACCGCATCCGCCTCGTTGAAGCGCATCCAGCTCACGAGTTCGCTCATGAAAGCCTTGTCGCGCATTTGCGCGGAATTGCCTTCGAGCACATAGTCGGTGACTTTGGCGATGGCTGCGCGTTCGGTCAGCAGGATTGCCGACACGTGCGGCTCGCGACAGGCGTCCTCGAGCTGGCGCAACATCTCGGGCGCGACCGGCCTGCCGTCGAATGCCGCACGGGTGCATTGCCTGACTGGAATTGCGGCCGCCAGCGCCGATGCGGCAGGCGGAGCTTGGTCGAGTGCGATCACAATCCGGTCGCCTTCGGCCGTCTGGTTTGCGCGCCAGCCCAGCGTTGCCGCCGCAAGCGCGAGATTTTCGGCGGCGCAGCCGAGGCTGACAAAGAGGTGGTGATCGTCCGGGTCGACCGCGGGACAGCGGCGTGCGACGTCGGGCCTGATCACGATCTCATTGTCATGGGCAGAAAAAATCCAGGGCTGCGTGTTGTGGCTGTTGGCCGCGAGTGTCGCAAAACGCACGAGCTCGCGATCTCTCGGGGTCGATCGCAGCGGTGCCCGTGCCGCCTGCACCGCGTCCTCATAACTCCTGGTCGAGGCCTCCGCGGGACTGGCCGTGAGCGCCGCCGCGGAAACGCCGAACGTGTTGGTCATGAATTGTCGTCGGTCGATCGCCATCATCCGCTCCGCGGCCATTCCCGCGCGAGCTTAGCGCAATGGCAGAGCCGGTCGGTTGACCGGCATCAAAGTCGGGAGGGACGCGGTTATCTCACAAACCGCGCCACCAGCTCGACGTGCGGCGTATGCCGGAACTGGTCGACTGGCACCACGGCATCCATCTTGTAGCCGCCATCGATCAATAGCCGCGCGTCGCGGGCAAATGTCGCGACGTTGCAGGAGACCGCGACCACCACAGGCACCTTGCTCGCGGCGAGCTTCAAGGCCTGCGCCTGCGCGCCCTGGCGCGGCGGGTCGAACACGACGGCTTCGAAATCGCGCAGCTCCGGCGCCACCAGGGGACGGCGGAACAGATCGCGCGGCTCGGCCTTGATCGGCTTGAGCCCCGGCGTGCGTGCGGCCTTTTCGAGCGCTGCAATGGCGCCGGCGTCGTTGTCATGGGCGGTGACGCGGGCCTTCTCGGCGAGCCGCAACGCAAACGGCCCGACACCGCAGAAGAGGTCGAGAACGTTCTTCGCCTTGCCGACGCGCTCCGCGACGAGCGACGCAAGCGTCTCTTCGCCCGCGACGGTTGCCTGCAGGAACGAGCCCGGCGGCAGCGTCACTTCAGCACGGCCCATCTGCACGGTCGGAGGCAGTCGTTGCAGCACCAGTTCGCCGTGCCGTGTCAGCCGCGCCAGGCGGTGCTGCTCGGCGACGCGCGACAGCGCCGTCACGAGCGGCGTTGGCAGCGGGCCGGAGCCGCGCACGTCGACGTCGAGACCGTTGGCGGTCGCGGTGACCTGGATGTCCAGCGGTTTCGTGACCGGCATTTTGGACGTCAGCGGCTCGGCGAGCGCCCAACCGGCATCGAGTGCACCCTCGAGCCCGGGATCGAGGATCGGGCAGCGATCGATCGGGATGACGTCGTGCGAGCTGGCAGCCGAGAAGCCGACCTTGAGGATGTCATGCGTGCCGAACCGGCCGTGCAGCGTGATGCGCCTGCGCCCCGCACCGTGGGCGTCGACCAGCGATGCCACTTCGCAGTCGATGCCGGCCTGGGCCAGGGTCTCGACCACGATGCCGCGCTTCCAGGCATGGTACGGTTCAGTCGCCCAGTGCTGGATCGCGCAGCCGCCACAGACGCCGAAATGCGGACAGAACGGTGTGACGCGCTCGGGGCTGGCGACATCCACTGCCAGCAGCTTACGGCGGTCGGGATGGTTGCCGACGACATGATCGACTTCGACGGTCTCGCCGCCGAGCGTGTAGGGCACATAGACGGCATCGCCAGCGTCGAGCGAGACGCCATCGCCGCGATGGCCGACGTGATCGATCGTCAGGCGCTCAACCACGGCGCGCGCCCAGGAAGAATTCGATGTTGCCGTCGCCGCCGGTGATCGCCGACGGGAACACCTCAATATCGGTGCAGCCGAGCGAGGCAGCAAAGGCTGCGATGTCGTCGCAGATCTCGCGGTGCACGGCAGCGTCGCGGACGATGCCCTTCTTGTTGTGCTTCCGGTCCGCCTCGAATTGCGGCTTGATCAGCGCCAGCAGGCTCATCGGCGCGGCCGCCAGCGACAGCGCCACGGGCAGCACCGTCTTGAGCGAGATGAAGCTGACGTCGATCACGACGACATCGGGCCGCGCCGGCAGGCGCCTGCCGTCATAGGCGCGGATGTCGGTCTCTTCCATCGACACGATCTTGGAGTGACCGCGCAGCGAGGGATGCAGCTGGCTGGTGCCGACGTCGACTGCAAAGACGAGGCTCGCGCCGTTCGCCAGCAGCACCTCGGTGAATCCGCCGGTGGAAGCACCGACGTCGAGGCAGATATGGTCCTCGATCTCGATCGGGTAGCGCTCCAGCGCGCCGGCGAGCTTGACGCCGCCGCGGGAGACGTAGGGGTGCGCGGCCTCGGCCTGTATCATGGCGTCCTCGGCGATGGACTCCGACGGCTTTACCACCTGCTTGTCGTCGGCGGTGACGAGCCCGGCCTCGATCGCCGCGCGCGCTCGCGCCCGGCTCTCGAACAGGCCGCGCTCGACCAGCAGAACATCCGCGCGCTTGCGGGCAGGGGACATAATCTCTCCGAAGACGCCTGAGGCGCTTATGTAGCGATCAATCGCGCGGCCGCCATCCGGACGCAAGCCTCGAACGCGGCCAGATCGTGCCAGACGTCGATCGGCATCTGCGCCGGCGTCACCAGCGGGCAACCATGCAGCTCCAGCGCGTGGATCATCATGAGATTGTCGACGAGGCCGAAATCCTCGACCGTCAGCCCCTGCGCATCGACCAGCCGCCCGTCCTCGGGCGTCACGCCCATGAAGCGACTGAGGCGGTCGGCATAGGCGGCGCCGTCATTGGAATAGGCGAGGCAGAACTTGCGGCGGCCGGCCATGTAGCCGAGCTCGTAGACGGTGCCGGGATCGGCGCCGGCGCCGCGGAACGGCGTGAGGTTGGCGATGATCGCATCGGCCGCGTCCATCATCGCCTCGTTGCCGCAAAAGATCTGGCGCGAGGCGTCGGGAGCGGCGAGGTCGATCTCGTTGTCGAGGGGATAGAGCCCGGTGAGGCCGTTCGCGGCACAAATCGCAGCCTTCTGCCGGCCGATCTCGACCGCATCTGGCAGGAACACGTCGGGACCTGCCAGATAGATCTTCATGAGAGCTGCTTCGCAGAAGGTCGAAGCTCGCTCTTAGGCGAGCTTGACCGTCTCGGCCTTGACGTCCTTGCCGAGCGCCTCGAACACCTTGGCGACGATGCCCTTGGCGTCGAGACCGGCACGACCGTACATCGCCGCCGGCGTGTCGTGGTCCTGGAACACGTCGGGCAGTACCATGGTGCGGAACCGCACCAGGCCGCTGTCGAGCGCGCCCTGGTCGGTCAGGTACTGCGCGACATGCGAGCCGAAACCGCCGACCGAGCCTTCCTCGATCGTGATCAGGATCTCGTGGTCGCGCGCGAGCTTGAGCACCAGCTCGGTGTCCAGCGGCTTCATGAAGCGCGCATCCGCGATCGTGGTCGAAAGGCCATGGGCTGCGAGCTCGTCGGCGGCCTTCTCGCATTCGGCGAGGCGCGTGCCGAACGAGAGCAGGGCGATCTTGCTGCCCTGGCGGACGATGCGGCCCTTGCCGACCTCGAGCGGAACGCCGATTTCGGGCATCTCGATGCCGCGGCCTTCGCCGCGCGGATAGCGCAGCGAGCTCGGACGATCGTTGATCGCGACCTGGGTTGCGACCATGTGCACCAGCTCGGCTTCGTCAGCCGCGGCCATGATCACCATGTTCGGCAGACAGCCGAGATAGGCGTTGTCGAACGAGCCCGCATGGGTGGCGCCGTCGGCGCCGACGAGGCCGGCGCGGTCGATGGCGAAGCGCACGGGCAGGCTCTGGATCGCGACGTCATGCACGATCTGGTCGTAGCCGCGCTGCAAGAAGGTCGAGTAGATCGCGCAGAATGGCTTGTAGCCTTCGGTGGCGAGACCGGCGGCGAACGTCACTGCGTGCTGCTCGGCGATGCCGACGTCGAAGGTTCGGTCCGGGAACGCCTTATTGAAGATGTCGACGCCGGTGCCGGACGGCATAGCCGCGGTGATGGCGACGATCTTGTCGTCCTTCTCCGCTTCCTTGACGAGGCTCTGGCCGAACACGTTCTGATAGGCCGGCGCGTTCGGCTTGGACTTGGCCTGGGTGCCGGTCGCGACGTCGAACTTGACGACGGCGTGGTATTTGTCGGCGGAAGCTTCCGCCGGGCCGTAGCCCTTGCCCTTCTGCGTCACGACGTGAACCAGGATCGGGCCGGTCTCCATGTCGCGCACGTTCTTCAGCACGGGCAGGAGATGGTCGAGGTTGTGGCCGTCGATCGGGCCGACGTAATAGAAGCCGAGCTCCTCGAACAGCGTGCCGCCGTCCATCATGAAGCCGCGGGAATATTCCTCGACGCGGTTGGCGCGGCTGGCGATGATCTTGGGCAGGCGCTGGTTGATCTGCTTGGCCACATCGCGCAGCGTGCGATAGGTCTTGCCCGAGTAGAGCCGCGACAGATAGGCGCTCATCGCGCCGACCGGCGGCGCGATCGACATGTCGTTGTCGTTGAGGATGACGATCAGGCGCGAGTTCATTGCACCCGCATTGTTCATGGCCTCATAGGCCATGCCCGCCGACATCGCGCCGTCACCGATCACGGCGATAACGTTGTTCTTGCCGCCGGCGAGGTCGCGCGCGACCGCCATGCCGAGGCCCGCGGAGATCGAGGTCGAGGAATGCGCGGCGCCGAACGGATCGTAATCGCTCTCGCTGCGCTTGGTGAAGCCGGACAGGCCGCCGCCGGTGCGCAGCGTGCGGATGCGATCGCGCCGGCCGGTAAGGATCTTGTGCGGATAGGCCTGGTGGCCGACGTCCCAGATCAGCCGGTCGCGCGGGGTGTCGAAGACGTAGTGGATCGCAGTGGTGAGCTCGACCACGCCGAGGCCTGCGCCGAAGTGACCGCCGGTCACCGAGACGGCATCGATGGTCTCCTGACGCAGCTCGTCGGCGACCTGGCGAACCTGCTCGATCTTGAGCTTGCGCAGGTCGTCCGGCGTCCGGATGGTGTCGAGAAGCGGCGTTTTACTATATGCGTTCACGGCGATTTCCAATTTGTCAGCGCCGGAAGATCGTTCCGGTGCGCGATGGGTTTGCTCAATATCGGCGCAGCGCGAGTCCTTAAACCGTCGGAGCCACCTGCATGGGGCAAAGCCCCGTCTTCAAGCTTAGGTGAGCTTAAGTGCTCTCCGGTTCAGTCTCTGTGATCCCTGTCACTTAGATCGGCTTCGTCCATCCCAGCCAATTCATCAGCAGTTTGAAGCGCTTGTCGTCGGTAATCAGTGCCCACGCAAGGCTTACAAAAAGCCACACTCCGCGCAGCTTTACACCAAAGCTTGGGCCAAAGCCAACCCGCTCGGCCGATTACGGGCATGCACCTGCAACCCCCGGGCCAGAGTGGTTAATCCTGGCGCTCGCCGAAGGGTTCCAGGCCTGCTTGGCTCCTCGGCACGTTTTGGCGGGTGGAAAGCTGTTTTACACGGGATTCACAAGCGCGAGGGGTTCCCGCGAGGAGTTCCGTGATTTCTAGAGGTCGGTTCCCTGGAACCAAAGCAGCAGCAACCACCCCGACGGCGGCGTGCGATCATGAAAAATTGCGGGTGGCCGATGCGTAAGATGGGCAGGCCGCCCTTACTGGACGTCGAGCGGCGCGGTGCCCGTGGCCTGGCCGCTGGCATCGGTGGTGATCTTGTCGACGCGCGCCTCGGCCTGGCGCAGCAACTCCTCGCAGCGGCGCTTCAGGGCCTCGCCGCGCTCGTAGATCGTCACGGATTCCTCGAGCGGCACCTTGCCGTCCTCGAGCCGCTTCACGATCGTTTCGAGCTCCTCGATGGCGCGTTCGAAGGTGAGCCTGGAGACGTCAATTTGGGTATTTTCGGCCATATAAGTTTCCGATTGCCCGATTCGCTTCACGTCGGAGAAAGCAAAGTTTTGCGGGCGCAATGTGGCGGGTGCGTCAAGCGCCCATCAGGGCGCCGATATGCGCCGTAACAGATTCTTTCAGTCCTTGCAGGTCGTAGCCGCCTTCGAGCACAGAAACAACGCGCCCCCCGGCGGTCTTGTCGGCGAGGTCCATCAGCTTGCGCGTCACCCAGGCATAATCCTCCGCGCGCAAATTCAGCGACGCCAGCGGATCGCGATAATGCGCGTCGAAACCGGCAGAGATGACGAGCAGCTCCGGGCTGAATTTTTCGAGCTGCGGCAGGATCAAATTCTCGAACGCGATGCGGAATTCCGGCCCGCCGTCCTCGGAGGCGAGCGGCGCGTTGACGATGGTGTCGTGGTCGCCGCGCTCGCTCTTGGCGCCGGTGCCCGGAAACAGCGGCATCTGGTGCGTGGAGCAGTACATCACGGTCGGGTCCGACCAGAAGATGTCCTGCGTGCCGTTACCGTGATGCACGTCGAAATCGACGATGGCGGCGCGCGTGATGCCGTATTTGCGCTGCGCGTGGCGCGCGGCGATTGCGGCGTTGTCGAAGAAGCAAAAGCCCATCGGCTTGCCGATCTCGGCATGGTGGCCGGGCGGGCGCACCGCGACGAAGGCGTTGCGATGCTCGCCCGCCATCACCGCTTCGGTCGCCGCGACAGCGCCGCCGACGCCGCGCATCACCGCTTCCCACGTGCCCGGCGACATCGAGGTGTCGCCATCGATATAGACCAGTCCGCTGGTCGGCGCGATGTGGCGCAGCTCCGTGACGTAGTGCTCGTTGTGGCAGAGCGTGACGAGGTCGAGATCGCCCTCCGGCGCCTGATCGCGCACCAGGAACTGGAAGCGCTCATGTGACAGCGCCTCCTCCACCGCGCGCAGGCGGTCCGGCCTTTCAGGGTGTCCCGGCGGCGTGACGTGGTCGAGGCAGGCCTTGTGGGAGAGGAGAAGCGTACTCATCAGTCGGCCTCATGGGATGCGGGCTCTCGACGTCGCTTGGCGCATCCGGCGCCAAAACGCAAATGCAAAACCCAATCTATGCGTTCCCCCGGGAATGGCAAAGGGTGGTCCCGGACCGGTCCGTTTGATCCGGATCAATTCACGCGCAGGATGCGGCTCAGCGGCAGAGGCCCGACCGGTCCGTGCGCCCTGAAGAACGCGAACAGCGCGTCGGCGTCGTAGCCGCCATATTGCAGCCCCGTGCCTTGCTTGGCGACCGTAAAGCCGTCGCCACCGACTGCGAGGTAATCGTTGAGGGTGACGCGGTAGCCGCTTCCGGCTTCGATCGGTCTGCCGTTGAGCGTCATCTTCTCGGTGATCACGCGCTCGCCGAATGGCTTCGCCGCATCCCAGGCATAACTGAACCCGTTCGAGACCTGGAGAATCCGCGGCCGCTTCGGATCGAGCCATTGCTGCTCCAGCATGTCCTTGAGCTGGCTGCCCGTGAGCGTCATAGTGACGAGCCGGTTGCGGAACGGCTGGCTGGCGAAAACGTCGCCGAAGGTAATCGCGCCGTTCTCCTTTGGAACGATGTCGGTGCGGATGCCGCCGGGATTGGTGAGCGCGATGACGGCGCTGCCGTCCTTTGCATCTCTGGTCGCGGCGAGATGCGCGTCCGCAATGACGTCGCCGAGAGGGCTTTCGCCGGCCTCGTTCGGCACGCGTGACAGCGTCTGCGTCACCGATCCAGCCGGGCGATTGGCGATCGGCGCCGAAAGCTTGTCGTAGGCATCGATCAGTGCGGTCTGCTCGGGATCCCTAGGCAGTGACGCATTGGCGACGAGGACGTTCTCGGCCCTGGCGCTGACGACGTCGCGCGTTACAGGATCGAGCTTGAGGTCGATCGCAGTGACCAGGGTCCCGTATTTGTCGCCGCTGGTGACGAGCCGCCCGTCGACTTGGCAAACATAAGCACGATGCGTGTGGCCGCTGACGACGACGTCGACGGCGCGATCGAATTTTTTCACGATGTCGACGATCGGCCCCGTAATGGCAGGGCATTCGTTGTAGTCGCCGGCCGGCTCGCCGCCCTGGTGGATCAGCACCACGATCGCCTCGACCCCGCGCGCCTTCAGTTGCGGCACCAGCGCGTTCACCGTCTCGGCTTCGTCGCGGAATTCGAGGCCCGTGACGCCTGCGGGCGAGACGATGCCCGCGGTCTCCTTCAAGGTCAGCCCGATGAAGGCGATGGGGATGCCCTCGAATTCCCTGATATCGTAAGGCGGCAGCACGCTCCTGCCGGTCGCGGTCTCGATGGTGGACGCCGCGAGATAATGGAATTTGGCGCCCGTAAAGGGATGCGGCCCCTGACAGCCGTCGACGGGATGACAACCCCCGTTCTGCATCCGCAACAGCTCGGTCTTGCCCTCGTCGAATTCGTGATTGCCGACCGAGGCGATCGCGAGCCCCATCATCGAGAGCGATTCGATCGAAGGCTCGTCGTGGAACATCGCCGACAGGAACGGGCTCGCGCCGATCAGGTCGCCGGCGGCGACGAAGATCGTGTTCTTGTGGCTCTCGCGCAGCTGCTTCACCAGCGTCGCCATGTATTCGGCACCGCCGGCGGCCACCATCACCTTCCTGGACTTGTCCTCGGGATCGCTGATCCGGATGCCGCCCGGCGGCGGGCGAAGATTGCCGTGGAAATCGTTGATCGCGAGGATGCGCAGCTCGACGGGGGCAGCGGTCTGGGCGGACGCGGGCAGGGCGGCGAGCGCGAGCGAGAAGACGGTCAGGCGGAGAACATGTCGCATGGAACCAGACTAGTCGTTCCGCACGAAGATTTCACGAAAGTTCTCGCCGTCGCTCAGGGGCGCCGGATGGTACCTACTTTTTCTTCTTCCTGTTCGCGAACGCGTTGAACGCGGCGGTGGCTTCTTCCGACTTCAGCCGCTCGCCGAACAAATGGGCCTCCTGGTCGATGCGGCGGGTGAGCTCTTCGGATGCGACGCGCAGCAATTTGCGCGAGGTCGCCACCGCTTCGGCGGGGAGCCGGCAGATATCGCGCGCCACCTTGCGCGCCTCGACCTCGGTATGACCCGGCGAGACCACGGTGTTGACGAAGCCGGCGGCATGCGCTTCCGCGGCCGTAAAAGTCCGTCCCATCACCAGCATCGCGAAGGCGCGCTGGTAGCCCATCGTGTTCGGCATCAAGAGGCTGGACGCGCCGACCGGCACGAGCCCGAGATGGATGTAGGGTGCGGAGAAGGTTGCCGCGTTCGAGGCCAGCACATAGTCGCAATGGAACAACATCACGGTGCCCATGCCGATCGACGCGCCATCCACGGCCGCGATCACCGGCTTGGCGTTGAGGGCGAGCGAATAGAGAAACTTGGCGCCGTCGGACAGCGTCTCGGGGCGCGACGTGTCGGCGTGCATGAAATCGTCGATGTCGTCGCCGGCGGTGAACACGCCGGAGCCCCCGGTGATGATCATGCAGCGGATCTCGGGATTGTTCTGCGCAGTGTCGATCGCGCGGCTCATCTCCCGATACATGTCCTGCGTGATCGCGTTCTTCTTGCTCGGGCGGCGCAGGGTGATCACGCGTGTTCCGCGCTCTTCGGTGACGATGATGTTGCCATTCGACATGAGAGGCCCCTGCGGTCGCCGCGATACTGACATTGGCTAGACTCGCGAAACGTCAGCCTACATCATCTTGCAGGCGTGCCAATGCGCTCGCTCGGCCTTTTGGGGACCGAATCGCGTGAGACGGGCGCATCAGCCCGCTGCTGTGTTGCGCGTCGCAATAATTAGCCACCCATTTTCGATTGAAAAACCCCTGGTTGTGGTGCACGATCGGCTCGCGCCGCTCCATTTGGCCGATTGCTCGATTGATGATTGCCGCCACTTGTGTTGATGAATCCTCGCTGCACTATCGCGGCTGGCGTGTCGTGCTGGCCTGCTTCCTGATGGCCTTCTTCATGTTCGGCTTCGGCCTGTACGGCCAAGGCGTCTATCTCGCCGAGCTCCAGCGCGCGCATGGCTGGCCGGGCACGCTGGTCTCTGCGGCCAGCACCTTCTCCTTTCTCCTGACTGCCGTCCTCGTCATCTTCACCGACGATCTGCTCGCCCGCATCGGGCTGCGGTCGCTGATCCTGTGCGGCCTGTCGGCGCTCGGCGCTTCGACGGTGCTGCTGGCGCTGCTGCAGACGCCCTGGCAGCTCTATCTCGCCTATGCGCTGATGTCGGTCGGCTGGACCGGCATGGGCACGGTGGTGATCGCGACCGTGCTGAACTCCTGGTTCGAACGGCGCCGCGGGCTTGCGCTCAGCCTCGCCTACAACGGCGCGACCTGCGGCGGCATCGTCCTCGTCCCGCTGCTGCTGTCGCTGAGCGCCAGCATCGGCTTCCGTTCCGCGATGCTGGCAGCCACGCTCGCGATGGTGGTGCTGGTGCTGCCGGTGGTGGTCATCTTCACCGGCTGGCGGACCGAAATGCCGCCGACGTCGGGTGGGGATTCATCCGCTGGCGGCACTGCCTTGCCTGCGGTTCACTCGCGCAAGACGCTGCTCGCCAACGCGGCGTTCTGGACCATGGTGCTGCCGATCGCGATCGCGCTGCTGGCGCAGATGGGATTCATCATCCACCAGGTGACGTTTCTCGAACCGCTGATCGGCCGCGCCAGTGCGGGCCTTGCGGTCACCATCATGGCGGCGATGGCGGTGGTCGGGCGCCTGTCGCTCGGCCTGTTCGTCGACCGGCTCGATCCGCGGCTCGCCTGCGCGGCATCGATGACGAGCCAGGCTGCGGCTCTGTTCGTGCTTCTGCAAAGCACGAACCCGACGGTGCTGCTCGTGTGCTGCGCCGTCTACGGTTTCTCGATCGGCAACATGATCACGTTCCCGCCCTTGATCATCCAGCGCGAGATCGGCGCGAGCGCCTTCGCCGCGGCGATGGGGCTGGGCACCTCGATCAGCGGCATCGTCAGCGCCTTCGGCCCCGGCATCGTCGGTCTCGTGCGCAGCGTAACCGGTGACTACACGAGCGCGTTTGCGATGTGCGTGGTGCTCGATCTGGTGGCGGCGGGGATTGTGCTGTGGCGGCCGGGGAGACGTACGAAGCTCGCAGCTTCGTAGCCCGGATGGAGCGCAGCGCAATCCGGGATTCGTGCCACGAACGATGACGGCCCCGGATTGCGCTGCGCTCCATCCGGGCCACGCGTCCCGCTTACCCCAACAGCACCGCATCCGCCGCCGCGACCGACTCCGCGCTCTCGGTCACGGTGCGTTCGAGCGCGCCGGCCTGCACGGCGATGTTCTCGGCGAAGAAGCGCGCCAGCGAGACGTAGCGCGCGGCGTCCGTGATGCCATCGGATTTCGCGGCGAGCGCTTCGGATGCAAGCATGCAGCCGCCGAGCGTGGCGCCGAACTGCTGCAGATACGGCGTCGCGCCGGCCAGCGCCTCGTTCGGCGCAGACGCAACCCGCTCCAGCAGCCATTTGCTGGTGCGCGTCAGCGCCTGCAGCGCCTCGCGCAATTTCACGCCCGTGGTGCCGAAGGCGGGATCGTTGGAGGCTTCGACCTGCTTCACGATTGCCGAGAGTTCGTCGAGCAGCGCCCACACCGATGCGCCGCCATTGGCCGCGAGTTTTCGCGTGACGAGGTCGATGGCCTGGATGCCGTTGGTGCCTTCGTAGATCGCGGTGATGCGGGCATCGCGATAGTGCTGCGCCGCGCCGGTCTCCTCGATGAAGCCCATGCCGCCATGCACCTGCACGCCGAGATAGGCGACCTCGTTGCCGATGTCGGTCGAATAGCCCTTGGCCATCGGCGTCAGCAGCGCCGCGCGCGCGGCAGCGTCGGCGCGGACCTTCGGGTCACTGGCGCGTGTCGAGACGTCGATGGCCACCGCGGTCGCATAGCAGATGGTGCGCGCCGCCGCGGTCTGCGCCCGCATCCGCATCAGCATGCGCTTGACGTCGGGATGCACGAAGATCGGATCGGAGCCGTCACCCTTGTTGCCGAGGGCGCGGCCCTGCTTGCGCTCTTGTGCGTACGACAATGCCTGCTGATAGGCGCGATCGGCTACACCGACGCCTTCGAGGCCGACGCCGAGGCGGGCCTGGTTCATCATCGTGAACATGCAGCGCATGCCCTGGTTCTCTTCGCCGACGAGGAAGCCGATCGCGCCGCCATGATCGCCCATGGTCATGGTGCAGGTGGGGGAGGCATGCATGCCGAGCTTGTGCTCGACGCCGCTTGCGAAAATGTCGTTGCGCGCACCGAGCGAGCCGTCGGCGTTCACCATGAATTTGGGAACGAGAAACAGCGATATCCCCTTGGTGCCGGCGGGCGCGTCCGGCAGGCGTGCCAGCACGAAATGCACGATGTTGTCGGTCATGTCGTGCTCGCCATAGGTGATGAAGATCTTCGTCCCTTTGATGCGATAGGTGCCGTCGGCCTGCTTCTCGGCGCGGGTGCGCAGTGCGCCGACATCGGAGCCGGCCTGCGGCTCGGTCAGCTGCATCGTGCCGGTCCATTCGCCGGAGACGAGCTTCTCGAGATAGATTTTCTTCAGCTCGTCGCTGCCATGCGCGTCGAGCGCCTCCATCGCCGACGCCGTCAGCAGCGGGCAGAGGCCGAAGGCGACGTTGGCGGCGCTCCAGATCTCGGTGCAGGCCGCGTTGATCGCGAGCGGCAGGCCCTGGCCGCCAAAATCTTCGGGGCCAGAGACCGCGTTCCAGCCGCCCTCGGTCCAGCGCTTGTAGGCGTCCGGCCAGCCCGGCGCCGTCGTGACCTTGCCGTCGCTGAGCTTGATGCCGTGCTCGTCGCCGACCTTGTTGAGCGGCGCCAGCACGTCGGTTGCGAACTTGCCGGCTTCCTCCAGCACGGCGCTCACGATATCGCCGTCGAAATCGCCGTAATGGCCGGCCTCCATGGCAGCCTTCAGGCCGGCGCCGTGGTTGAGCGACAGCAGCATGTCAGAGATCGGCGCGCGGTAGGTCATGGCTCACTCCCGGGGAGACAGTTCTTGCCGCCGTATTCCCATGAAACGGCAGCGGTCTCAACTGGCAGGAGGGGTGGTGGAGCGCCCGTTGGGAGCGGGGGGCGTAGCGCCCATATAAGGCATGGCGCGGCGCCACCGGCGCCTATGGTATTTTGCCCCTCCGGGCGGTTGAAATGCCGCGTCTCTCCCTATAGACCGGCACCACTCGAGGGAATCCGCGGACGGTCGTGCCGCCGCCGTTCCCGAAGGGCCTGATGGGGCGTAGCCAAGTGGTAAGGCAGCGGATTTTGATTCCGCCATTCGGAGGTTCGATCCCTCCCGCCCCAGCCAGGAGCCCCGCTTCCCCTGAAATTCCTGACGAAACCGGCCTGGCTGGGGAGCTGATGCACAGCTCTGCGACACATCACTGCTGCACAGAGTGTCGCTCGAACATGGCTTTCCACATCTTTCGCCGCCAATCCGTCTACTATTGGCGGCGTCGTACGCCTCCCACACTTGCCAATTGCATGGGCCGCCAGCATGTTTCCATGAGCCTGAGAACGACGAGCCGTATGACGGCGCGGCGCCTGGCCAACCAGCTCAACCTTGTTCTGGACGACATCGCGATGCTTGCCGACGGCGCCGACCTTCATCTGTCGCGGTCCCAAATTGAGACAATGCTTCATGCTGTCGTCGAGAAGCAGCTGGCCAAGCTAGAGCAGGTGGCACTTGCCGCGAAAAATGCGCGGGGCTTCGTTGCCGATCGAGCAAGGAATGACGATCTGCGGGCGTTGTGGACCTACACGCTGCTCGACGCGCAAGGACATGGCGCTGCTGTGCACCCCGAAGATCGCGACCGCATGATCGCCGAAGGCCTTTCGGAAGCCGACATCGAGGCCGTCAAGCGTCACCTAGCGATGCTCCGGGATAGCGACATGGTGCCAACGAAGTACCACGTCCTTCGGCAAATGGTCGAAGGCGTTCGGGCCGTGCCGACCGCAATGAACATGGATGTGGCACAAGGTATCTACTTTCGCGGGATGAGGCTTGCGCTCGCTCAGTCCGAGCGCCGCTATGGCGGAACGAGAATTGAAGATGCGGGGCTGGTGGATCGCCTTTTGCTCGCGAGGAGTGATCCACCAACGCCAATTTTCCCGACGGTAAGCCTGGCAGCGGATCGCTCCGATGGTCCACCGCGGATCGAAGCTCCGCCTGTCACGCCGTTCATTCCTATGGCAGACTTCCTTCAGTTTGCGGACCGCATCGCCCGGCAGAATGCCGCCGACAATCTTTGGGACGACAAGACGCAGCGGCAGGCCAAGAGCGTTGCAAATCTGTTCGTTAAGTTCGTGGTGCAGGATCAGCGCATTCTTGATCTGGGCCTGCTGCGCCAGGAGCAAGTCGGCAAGTTCGTCGATTTCCTCCGCTTCGACATCTACAAGCACTACGGCAAATCGGTGCGGGACGAGGCCCTGACGATCGAGCAACTCCGCGAGAAGGGGAAATCGGTCGAACGAGGCAAGCGGGGTGTTTCCGGAGACACCCTCAACAGGCACCTGACTTTCCTGGGACAGATCTTCGACTATGCCATCGCGCGCGGCTCGAAGAGCCTGGAGGGTATCGACGTCACGAAACTGCGCGCAAAGGGGCGCGGCAAGAACAAACGTCCCCGCGACGAGAGGGCGAAGCTGCCTCTCGACAAGGTCAAAGCGATGTTTCTGACGGCGCCGTTCATCAACTGCGCCGGGTGGGACGAGTTGGGGGAGTGGGGCAAGGAAGGCGACTCGCAGGTCTTCCACTGCGCGCTCTATTTCGTCCCGATCCTCATCTACTATACCGGTGCAAGGCGCGAGGAGCTTTGCGGCGCTATGGTAGACGACATCATCTTCGATCGCGAAGGCTGCAGGCCGTACGTCCACATTGCGGCGAACGAGCAGCGGCGCATCAAAAACGCTCAGTCCCAGCGCAATATTCCCGTCCACCCGGAGCTCATCCGATTGGGCTTTCTCGACTATGTCAGGAAGATCAAGGCGCTCGGATACAAGCTCCTCTTCCCGGACTTATACTCGCCCAGCAGTCGCTCGCCGTTAGGCAACCGGTTCTAC
This sequence comes from Bradyrhizobium sp. Ken51, assembly GCF_055807435.1. NCBI lineage: Bacteria > Pseudomonadati > Pseudomonadota > Alphaproteobacteria > Hyphomicrobiales > Nitrobacteraceae > Bradyrhizobium > Bradyrhizobium sp. Ken51. The sequence continues at coordinate 219,919 of NZ_JBVVPB010000008.1, forward strand.
AAGCTGTTCAAGCCCATCCTCGTCGCGGCTGAAATCACCGAGGAGGGCCTCGGTGCTCATGCTGTGCGGCATCTTTTCGGTGCGCAGCTGAAGAAGAGACTGCTGACGAAAGAGGATCGTGCGGATCTTCTTGGGCACGGCGGCGACAGCGAGACCACCGAGCGCTACTGCGAGCCCCATGAACTCGACACCTTGTTCGAGTTCATCATGAAGTTGGAGGTGATTACAAGCCATATCGAGGCGCGTGACATCAACCTTATTCCATGGGTTGAGAAGAAAGAAGTGGCGCCTTTTTCGCAGCCGTCTCGTGCAAAACGCTAGGATGGAAGCGTTGGCCTCGTTACCTGATTGGCCGCCGTGGCCCCGATACGGCAGAATATATGGCGATGCTCATCTCTGGATTTGTTCCGTTACTCTCGCACGCATCACTGACGGCGCCGGGCGCTGCGATGCCGAGCAAATGCGAAACCGTTTCGCATTTGTCAGACGAGCAGAGGGGCCGAAGGGATGTACCAAGGGTACGTCGTATGTGAAGCTAAGCCGAATTAGCTGCCTCTCCACATAAATTAAGGCCCCATTCGGCATTTTTTAGTTGCGATCCTGCGCTTGTCTTCCGCAAGATAAGGAGGTCTAGCCTCGGATGCCAACCGCGTCCTTGGCCTTTCAGTTGAGCGTTGTACCACGGTGGCGTCGTTTCTGAGTCATGCTTCCGTTCGCGCATTTGCGATGAATCTCGCAATGCGCAGCTCACCTGTGAGGTCATCATGGCTTTCGACTACTCGGATATCCCTCCCAACGAAACACAGCAATTGCGGCTCATAGCGCAGCGCATCAAGAAGTTGCTTCCCACCATTATTCCGACCATCATCCAGGTGGGTACGCATTTGGAAGAGGCCAAGGCGCTGCTCCCGCACGGGCGCTTTGGCGCCTACTGCCTAGAGGAGATGGATATCTCCGATAAATCAGCGCAGAACTATATGAACCTGGCTAGACTTTCGCGCACCCAAGATCCCGCCGAATTGGCGCAGTTAGCTGCGGGTGCAGCATACGAACTGGCCGCAAAGAGCACTCCCGAGAGGGTGGTTTCGGAGGTTCTGTCCGACGTGCGTGCTGGACATGCAGTTTCTGAGGATGACGTCAAAGAGCGTATTGCCGAAGCCAGGGGCCGTTTGCATATGCTCCAGATCGATCAGATCGCTGATTTGCTGATTGATGCACTCGATCCTGAGCGCGTCCGCGAAATCGAATTGTTTCTTCGCCTTGCACGCAAAAATGCGATTACGGCCCTTGCTGGCAGGCTGAGGGAAGCCCTGAACGTTAACGTCGCGCCTCCTTCCCGCAGCCTGAACTAGACTAGCGACGCCGAAAGTCTCCTAGCGGTTGCGTCGATACTAATCTGCTTTTAACGAAAGTGAGCCGATGCCCAGAACACTGGAATCATAATCCTGGGGTCGGGGGTTCGAGTCCCTCTCCCGCTACCAAGAATTTCCAATTGGTTTTAAGACGTTATGGGCGTTCGTCACTGGATGAAGCGCGATCCAAAAGGGGACTTGTACCCGCTTTTGTAACCAAGGGCTGGGGCAAGCATTATCCGCGAGCGCTTGGCGGAGCTTGCCCGCGCGACGGCCCGATGGGCCCATGGCTCGATCGCCGGGACGCGATCATGCGCTCGAGGATAAGGTTGAACTTCGATCGGCTGCCACCCTGCTGCAGCTGGCGCAGCGGGCCCGCCATCCGGATCCGGAGACCTGACCTTGTGCAATCTCTATTCCATCACCACCAATCAGGCCGCCATCAGCGCGCTGTTCCGCGTCGTCAACCGCTACGTCGGCAACCTCGCGCCGATGCCCGGAGTCTTTCCGGATTACAAGGCACCCATCGTTAGGAACGGAGCCGAAGGTCGTGAGCTCGCCACCGCGCGATGGGGTATGCCGTCCTCGTCTAAAGCTTTGATGGACGCGACGAAGAAGCGCGCGGAGAAGCTGCAAGCGAAGGGCAAGACCGTCGATTTCAAGGAATTGCTCCGAATGGAGCCGGACGGCGGCACCACCAATATTCGCAACGTGAAGAGCAAGCACTGGACGCGCTGGCTCGACGTCGAGAATCGCTGTGTCGTGCCGTTCAACAGCTTCAGCGAGTTCAACAAGGCCGAGGGCGGCGACATTTGGTTCGCGCTCGACGAGACCCGTCCGCTACTCTGCTTTGCCGGCATCTGGACCAACTGGACGTCCGTCCGGAGGGTCAAGGAGGGCGAGACTACGAACGACCTCTACGCTTTCCTGACGACGGAGCCCAACGCAGAAGTCGGCGCAATCCATCCGAAGGCGATGCCCGTGATCCTGACGACGCCCGCCGAGGTCGAGACCTGGATGATGGCGCCGGCGGACGAGGCGCTGAAGTTGCAGCGACCGCTTCCGGACGCAGCGCTCCGGATCGTTGCCCGAGGTCTGAAGGAAGATACCCCTGCTTCGCCTTCCTAACTCCGCAGACACCGAACCGTCGGCGAATAGGGGAGCTGGAGCCCGTCGAGGTGCTTGACTTCACGCTCGCCATTCGAACAAAAATAGAACAAACGACTCCAGCCGCGAAGGTCCGCTTGGCCAAACTGCCGCAACTGCCCGTCTATTATTATCTCGACCATTTCGCCGAAATGCTCGAGTTCGTGCAGCGAACGTACGAACCCGTTCTTGGCCCGGAGCATCACGCTTTCATAGCGCGCTTCGAGGGTCTTTCGAGAGATGCCCGATGCCTGTTGATCCGCATGATCAACCGGACCCTGTTCGAGTACCCCGAGATCGACGATATCGAGCAGGCGACGTCGGAACTGATGACGGTCGGTCATGCCCGGGTGATCGGTGAAGCCGACTACGCTGGGTTCCTCGCGTGTCTTCCCAAAGATGTGCTCTTTACCGGTGCACAGGCGGCTGGGCGCAAAGACGTCCGTAGTCCTGGGCCAAAGCCAAGCTCATCGACTATTATCTCGAACAGATCCCCTTTTCGACGGCCGCGCAGCACTGCGGCGCCCGGAAGTTCATCGCTCTCGACGGCACGCGGCCCATCGAATTCCTGCTGTATCTCTACTTCGGCAAGACCGAGGTGAACCTCAAGAACTTCGCGCTGCGGGACCTGGGTATCCTCCGCACGAATCGAGAGAATGCGTTCAGCGCACGCTTCACCGATGCCGAGGAGGCGCTTGCCTCGTTCCACTACAGCCAGATTCTCGACAGCCTTGAGGACGGATCGGAGCCTGTCCACAGGCGGGCCGCCATCGACGTGCTGTCCGGGCCTGCCTGCGGGACACAGTACGCCAACGACCTACGCAGCCGAGCGGCTCATCAGACCGGACTTTTCTTCGAGAAAGCGGGCGAGAGCGATCTTGCCCGTCAGCTCTATCTCGCGGGGTGCTCGCCGGACTGCAACGAGCGTCTGGTCCGCCTGCTTTACAATACCGGGGATCGCACCGGAGCCGAAGAGCTGCTGCAGCGGATGATCGATGATCCCGCCAGCGACGGGGAGCACGTTTTCGCAACTGACTTTTACGCTCGCAAGTTCGGAGGGAGGCGCACAGGCATTTACACCGAGCTGCTGCGGTCCGGGCGAACGATCACCGTCGACGATACCCATCGCGGCAATCCAGAAGCAGGCGTCGCCGGCGTTCTGCGGCGCGAGGGCACCAAGGTTTTCTTCACCGAGAATATGCTGTGGCACACGCTGTTCGGGCTTCTCTTCTGGGACGAGCTCTTCGAGAGCACTCGAATGCCCAGCGGGTTCGACTGGCTACCCCATTGCCTGAAAGACCGAAGCTTCCGTCGGCTCTTCGCCGTGACGATCGACGAGAAGCTGGCCGCCATCGCGTCCGGAGCTTCTCTTCCGTTGATCCTCCGCACCGTCGCAGCAAAATGGGGCCGCCCGAACGGGATCTTCGGCTGGGATCATGTGCAAGTGGAGGCGCTCCGCGAGCTGCTCGAAGGATTCGATCCAACCGCCATAGCCAGCATCGTCCGCAGCATGTGCGACGATTTCCGCGGCATGGGGGACGGTTTCCCCGATCTGATGTTGGTGCAGGACGGCAAAGCGTCCTTCATGGAGGTCAAGGCCGAGGGGGACGTGATCCGCCGCAACCAGCTGACCCGCCTCCGCCAGCTCGGCGCCGCCGGCATCATCGCTGAGGTCGGTCGGGTCGACTATCGTTTCGACCCCGAGCAGGATTACGTGGTGGTCGATATCGAGACGACCGGCTCCTGGTCTAATGGCGATCGCATCACCGAGATCGGCGCGGTGAAGGTTCGCAACCACTGTGTCGTCGACGAGTGGCATTCTCTCATCAATCCTCAGCGTTCCATTCCCGCAAAGATCGTCCAGCTGACCGGCATCACGAACGAAATGGTTCGGGACGCACCTTTGTTCGCGGAGGTGGCGGATCGATTCATGGAGTTCATGGGGGACGGCATTTTCGTCGCCCATAATGTCAGCTTCGACTACGGTTTCATGGCCTACGAATTCGAAAGGATCGCGCGGCGCTTCAGATTTCCCAAGCTCTGCACGTGCGCGGGAATGCGGCGCCGCTTCCCGGGGCACAAGTCCTACGGACTTGGGAAGCTTTGCGAGATATACGGCATCTCGCTCGACAATCATCATCGAGCCTTATGCGATGCGCGGGCCTCGGCGCAGTTGTTGAATCTCATCAACAAGAAGCGGAGCGAAGAGGGGTACCGCGAAGCAGCGTAGTTCATAACCAAGCAGGTGCCTGGAAGGGCCGATCTATGCCGCCGCATCTGCGAATTCAGTCGGTTCTAACAACGGTTCTCCGCCATGTGATCCAATTCCAGAGCGCCGCGGTCGGGATGGCAATGCCGAACAGCCTGCAGGGCACTGGCGCCTCATGCCGGCACCGGAAGGTGTCGTTGTGCACAGCGGCGCGGAACACGGGGACAAAACTTCAGCCCTGCCGATTGCGAATCCCTGCTGCGTGCTAACCGCCCGGAACGAGAAGACGGGCGAGGGGATTCGTCCCGGCAGGAGCAAGCTCGATGCTGATGACCAAGGAAAGACGGCCGCCGATCAGAACGCTGCGCGGATGGGCGCTCGGTGTGCTGCAGGAGGCGGGCGCCGTCCACGAATGCGAGGAGCATGGCTGGGCAAAGGAGCGGGCCGACCCTCACGCCCGGGAGCGCGCGTTGGACATCGCGAGGCAGGAGCCTCCGGACGGCTTGTCTCCGGACCAGGCTGTCGCCGAGGTCCGCGGAGTGCTGGATTCGATCGGCGATACCTGCCCTGAATGCCCGCCCGACTGAAGCGCACCGACAACCCACGGTCCGATGCCGCTGTCGATGATCAAGGGATCAGGGGCGCTGCCGTGGTGCCAAGATGCTCAGCAGCGGCACGCACCCGGCCAGCGTGCTTTCGCCGCTGCTCAGCGAACTCCGCTGCGTCCACCGACGAACGCACCTTGTAGCCAGCCGCCGTCAAGCGGGCGCACACCCGCGGAACTGCCGCAGCAGTGGTATCGTCAGATTTGGCCTCAAGGCCGATCAGTCCATTCAGATCGTCAATCAGGCGCAATCCTTCGCTTCGGAGCAGGATCGCCGGCCCTCGGCTCTCGCGGTCCTCGATCAGCAGTTCGAACATCAGTGCGAGGTCCATCATGGCTCCGAGCGTTGCAGGCCAGCCCGAGCCCACGCCGACCGATCGGAAGTAGATCAGCGATGGATGGGAAGCATGGCTCTGCAGGACGGTGGCGCACCAATCCCGTCCCCTGTGAAGCACGCGCCTGATCTCCTCCGGAGAGTCGAGGTCGGCATAACGCTCCAGCAGTCCGAGAGCCGAGGGCGGCTGACCCGCAGCCGTCGTAAGTTTGAGAATTCCGGCATCGCGGCGGGAAATGCCTTCTTGCACCTGGAGCAGGTATGTGACGGCCATCGTTAGGACCGAAAGGCCGGCTAAGACCAGGGCCCAGCGGGCCGGACCGTGGGCCTCGATGCCGCTCAGCCCCACCGTGCACAACGCGCTTCCGACGATGAAGAGCGCCTCCTGGAAATCGGCCGGCGGAGAGAACCAGTCCCCTAACGCATGCGCGATGAGCCCATACCCGAGCAAGAGAAGCCCCATCCAGATCAGGAAGGAGCCCATGAGGATGGACGGCGCGAAGCTGGTCGACACCCCGCTCTTGCCGCGGCGGGCCCACTTCCAAATCGGGAGCGCGACGGTCAGGAGCCGTCGGGCCACGCGCAGCGCGCCCCTACTCTCGCCCGGAACCACCACCGTGTCGAATACATCGCGTAGTGCGAAGACGACCAGGACCATTCCGGCAGCGATCTCGATGGTCTGCACGATCATAACGGAATGCCAGCGGCGCAGGGCGAACTCCGCCCGAACACGTCACGTCCCCGAACGCGTAGCGAAATGCACCGCGGCCATGACGACCAACACAGCGAGCAGGAAGGTTCCCGCGGAGATCGATCTCCGTCCATGTGACTGGCGGGCCAGATGCATCGGAGCACTCCGATTATCGGCGACCAACCCGGCTGAGTTGCGTTCGTTCCGAAGCGGCCGACGGCCCGTGTCGAGGCGACCCTAGCGCCGGCGCGCCACCCAACCCAATACTTTGTCGTAGGAGGAACCTGTCCGGCTCGCCCCGATTGGCTTGTCGCACCAGAACTCTGACGAACGGCGCGGCCATGGTCGAATTCGCACAGCTTCGCGACCGCATGGTCCAGGTTCAACTTGCACGCCGCGGCATCCGCGATCGGCGCGTTCTGGACGCGATGGCACAGGTCCCTCGGGAGCGGTTCGTGGAATCCGGTTTCGAGGAATTCGCCTACGAGGACGGCGCGCTGCCGATCGCGAACGCGCAGACCATCTCGCAACCCTACATCGTCGCGCTGATGACGGAGGCGGCCGAGATGAAGCCCGCGGACAAGGTGCTCGAGGTCGGAACCGGTTCGGGCTATGCGGCGGCGGTCGCATCGCGGCTCGCCAGAACGGTTCACACCGTCGAACGCCATCGCGCCCTAGCCACGACCGCCGCCGAGCGGCTTGCGGCGCTCGGCTATGACAATTGCGTCGTCCATACAGGCGACGGTACCGGCGGATTGCCGGAAGAGGCGCCGTTCGATTCGATTCTCGTCGCGGCCGGCGGTCCGGAAGTACCGGACGCACTCAAGGGCCAATTGGCCATTGGGGGCCGTCTCGTCATCCCAGTCGGAGATTTGGAGCACGAACAATCGCTGCTGCGGATCACGCGCCGGAGCGACACCCAATACGATGAAGAAGCCTTCGGGGCCGTTCGCTTCGTGCCCCTGATCGGAGAGCACGGATGGGCGGAGGACGGCACGCGCTCCGCCAGCAATCACGTCCCCGGGCGCACGCGTTTCCGCTCGCTCACGGACATGATCGGCGCCGCCCTCGAACCCTTGCCGGCTTTCGACGATCCCGCCTTCGGCGACCTCTTCGATCGCTTTGCGCAGTCCAGGGTCGTCCTGCTGGGCGAAGCCAGCCACGGCACGTCGGAGTTCTACCGGGCGCGCGCGGCGATCACGCGGCGCCTGATCGAGAAGCACGGGTTCACGACCGTCGCGGTGGAAGCCGATTGGCCCGACGCCGCGGCGGTCGACCGCTACGTTCGCCACCAGTCGTCGCGCGGTTCGGGCGGGGAGCCGTTCGAGCGCTTCCCGACCTGGATGTGGCGAAACACCGACGTCGCCGCTTTCGTCGACTGGATGCGCGAGCACAACGAAAGCAAGCTGGCAGGCGAGCGCGCCACATTCTTCGGGCTCGACATCTACAACATGCGGAGCTCGATCGCCGCCGTTCTCGCCTATCTCGATGGCGTAGATCCAGAAGCCGCGGCCGTGGCGCGCGAGCGCTACGGATGCCTAACGCCTTGGCAGCGCGAACCTTCGACCTACGGCCGTGCCGTCCTGACCGAAGCCTATCGGAAATGCGAGGCGGAGGTGGTTCGCCAGTGCCAGGACATCCTGGGAAAGCAACTCGACTACGCCGCGAACGACCCGGACAGCTTCCTGGACGCTGCGCAGAACGCGCGGTTGATCGCCTCCGCCGAGCGCTATTACCGGATCATGTACTATGGCGGGGCCGAATCCTGGAACCTGCGCGACACGCACATGTTCGAAACCTTGGGCCATATCCTGGACGCCCAGGGGCCGCGATCCAAGGCGGTGGTCTGGGCGCATAATTCCCATGTCGGCGACGCACGCTTCACCGAGATGGGGGCGGTCCGCGGGGAGCTCAACATCGGTCAGCTTTGTCGAGAGAAGTTCGCCGAGGCGGCGTCCCTGGTCGGCTTCGGCACACATACCGGCACCGTGGCCGCCGCGTCGGACTGGGATGGCGAGATGGAAGTGATGCAGGTGCGGCCCTCTCGACCGGACAGCTACGAGCGGCAGTTCCACGAGGCCGGTGTGCCGCGCGGCCTGCTCGAATTTCGCCGGGACGAGAGCCTCCGGCGTCGCTTGATCGAGCCGCGCCTCGAACGGTTCATCGGAGTCATCTACCGGCCGAACACCGAACTGCAAAGCCATTACGCCGAAGCGTCGCTGCCTCAGCAGTTTGATGCATTCATGTGGTTCGATGAGACGAAGGCAATCAGGCCTTTGGGACCGGAACATCGCCGCGCCGGCGTCCCGGACACCTATCCATTCGGCCTCTGACGGCGAAGGTCCGCGACGAGCCAGTGCTCGTCGGAACTCAGGAACCGAACAAAGGTCAAGACCGCGACCAGCACGATGCCCGCCGACATCTCCCTCCTCGCACCCCGGCTTTCCGGACCACCTGCATGTAGGCGAACCGTTTGCCACAGCCAACTGGCGGGCACTGCCGGCTAACGGGTCTAGCGCCGACGGGCGACCCAAACCCCGAGCAGGAACGCTACGCACAGCGACTGCAGCGGCGCCTTCAAAGTCACCTCGCGAAGTTGGTCGACCCAGTGCATCGCGGCATCCTGCGACGTCGGCCGCAGCGGGCGCCGGCTCGCTTCCGCCGCGGCGCGCAACCTCGCCGCGGACGCACGATCGAGGCCGTCCAGCTCGTTAGCCAGTCCGGAGGCTTCTGTCATTGCCGAGGCTTCTTTCATATCCATGCGGCTCTCCTATTTGTCAGGCGGACTTCCGCTGCGACCTGGCCGCCGGCTTCTTCGCCCCCGCCTCCTTCGGGGGCTTCTTGCCGGCGATCGGCATCAGCATCTCCTTCTGGCCTGCAGCAGCCTTCCGCGGCTTCTTGGCGGGCTTGACGGCCTTCGCCGGCGCGGCCTCCTGACCTACGCTCCGCCGAAGCGCCTCCATGAGGTTGACCACGTTGGTGGCCGCCGGCTTTTCCTTCGGTGTGATCGCCTTGCCGGCGCGCTTCTGATTGATGAGCTCGATCAGCGCGCTTTCATAATGGTCCTCGAACTTCTCCGGCTCGAAGCTGCCCGCTTTCTGGTTCACGATGTGCCTGGCGAGATCGAGCATGTCCTTGGTGACTTTGACATCCTGGATCTCGTCGAAATATTCCTGCTCGGAGCGTACTTCGTAGGGGTAGCGCAGCAGCGTACCGACGAGGCCCTTGTCCATCGGCTCGAGCGCGATGATGTGCTCGCGGTTGGTCAACACGACCCGCCCGATCGCGACCTTCTCCATCTCGCGGATGGTCTCGCGGATCACGGCGAACGCGTCGTGCCCGACCTTGCCGTCGGGGCGGATGTAGTAGGGGCGGATGAGGTAGCGCGGATCGATGTCGGCCTTGTCGACGAACTCGTCGATTTCGATGGTGCGCGTAGATTCCAGCGCGATCTCCTCGAGCTCTTCCTTGCTGACCTCGATGAACTGATCTTTCTCGAACTGGTAGCCCTTGACGATGTCCTCGTTGGGCACCTCGTCGCCCGTGTCGGCGTCGACCTTGAGATACTTGATGCGGTGGCCGGTCCTGCCGGTTGAGCTGGTTGAACGAGATCTTCTCGCTCTCCGACGTCGCCGGGTAGAGCGCGACCGGACAGGTGACGAGAGACAGCCGAAGGAAGCCTTTCCAGTTCGCGCGGGGGGCCATGGTTACGCAACGCTCCAGGGATGGGGACTTGGACTCAAGACGAACGGGTCTGCCGGTTCCGACAAGCCGCCCGCGCGTCTCGGAGATTCATCGGAAGCCCACGGCTGCGCCATGGGAATTCCGGAGAGGAGCTCTTGACTCCCGAGAACGGACCGGGAACATGCCTGGCTGAACGCTACCTTCGAGCAGCCCGGTCCGGCCCCCGACGACCTTGATGCCGCCGCCGACCAGGCGATCGCGGTGTGCGGCGGCGACGCCCGGGAAACCGTGAAGGTCCTGCTGGTCGCGAACGAGTTTCTCCCGGCCGACTGGACGATCTCCGCTCGAAGGTGCCGACCGGCTAGGCCCAGGACTTCCAGGGCCGGACGAGCCAGATGTCTGATGTGACCTACTATGTCGCTCTGCCGTTCGTTTTCTCCGACGACGGCGTGGCCGCAGGCGAGGCGGCGGAGTGCCTGAGCGCCAACGCTGCGGTCATGCGGGCGGAGGCGCTCTGACGCAAGCCGGGCCATTCCGGCGCCATCGCGTTCTCGCGGACGGGAGATCCTTCGAGCGGCGACTTCAGCGACGCCAAGCTGATCCGGAAGTTCGGCGACGTGCCGGACGACCTGAGCGCGCTCTGACCGCGCCTGCGGACTTCGCTCCGCGACCGGTAGGCCACCTACTTGCCGCTGAGGGACAGGCTTATGTGGGTGACGACGTCATCCCAGGCGTGCTCTTCTTCGGCGGGATAGTTGATCAGCACGCAATGGACCAGCCGCCCCGAGAAGTTGCAGCGGTCGTAAAAAACCTTGTCGCCCTTGTAGCTGGAAACCGCGAAGAACCGCGTGTCACCCGCTTGTACTGGATGCGGGAAGGCGGATGCTTCTTCGCCAGAAAGACGGCGGGTGAATCGTTCGCCACATTGGGCGCGGCCTGAATGGTGAGGTCGGCGCGCCCGTCGGGGGGTCGGAATCGCTGCCCGTACCCGTCGGGCCGACCGGCCGTGAAGATCGAGTTCGGAAAATCCACTGCGGTGCCGGTTTGCGGAATGGTGTACCTGGTCCATCTCACCGGTTGCGCCGAGACCGTGGCTATCGAGACAACAAGTGCCGGGAGAGCACGGCATAAGCCGTCCAACCACTGCGCAGGTAAGGCCGAGTGATTGGCGCTGTGCGGTTATTTTGCGCTCCATTTTCGCGCAGCGGACCCGGGTGCCAGCCGGTACCCAGCCTTCCCTGCGCCCTCTTGGCTTCGAGGGTGAAGTGACCAGGCAAAGCTCGGGCGAAACGCGCCGCGAGAACGCGAAACCGCGTGTTTCGCCATCACGCATCCGACGGACACGCCATGAAACTTGCGCAGCGCGATCGGCCCGGACCGTAACGTTGTGCGATCCGGACCGATCGGCGTCGTGCGTGCGGATCTAGCTGCAGCTCAGCGGCAACGGCCGGCCGGGATGCAGCTCGTACCAATCATAGCAATCCGGACCGGCGCCGTAGAATCCATATCCGGGCCGGTAGCGACCGTAGCTGTGAAACGCGTGCTGGCGGAGGCCGCCGGCATGATCGCCAAAGCCGAGGTGCTCGCCACCGAACCGGGCGCCGCCGCCGAATCCGCCTTCATGCCCCATACCGCCGAAATGCGCGCCGCCGCCAAAGCCCGCATGTCCGCCGCCGAAGCCGCCGCCGCCAAATCCACCGTGGCCGCCGCCGCCACCGCCGTGCGCGTCGGCCGTGCCGATCGCGAGCGTCGAGGCGAGCGCTGCTGTGGCCAGAATCATGATGACTCGTTTCATGGAAAACTCCTCTCGTGTTGAGCCCGGTCATCCCTGAAGCCCACTTCCGCGTCGCGCGGTGCGCGCGAGGCTGCTTGATGGCTGGGCGTGTGACGCTGGAGAGGTAGGAGCGCGGCGCGACAGTCCAACTGAATTCGAGGTCAGACATTCGAGTCAGATATCGGGCGCGCCGCGCACGAAGGTGATCGCGTCGCGCGTGGGCGCGACGCAACCCAACGCAAGGAAGCGGGCTGACGAGATCAGTCCGCTCCCCGTTATTCGATAGGCGTCCGGCGGCGAAGTCACCCGGCCGGATACGTTGGCGCGATCAGAAGAAGCTACCGGTGCCGGGCTCGCAAGGCACGTTGTTGCCGGTCCATGGCGCAGTGGCGAAGGCCCCGACGCGCGGCGCCGGAACGCAGCCGCGTTCGCCCTGATAGACCGGCGCGCTCGTTGCGACCGTGTCGGCCTCCATCGCGGGCTGCCGCACGACGCGGTGATGCTCGCGCGCCATCACGGGGCCGCCGAGCATCGCGGCCGCAATCAGTCCCATCGACAACAGTTTGGACGTGGTCATTCGCTCTCTCCTTTGATGACATCAGGCCGACCAAGCCGGCTGGTCATCGAGGTGGGCGCGATCGACCGCGATTCAAATGCACGAATTGCTCACCGCAATTCAACGGCCCGTGAGCCGATGTAACGTCGTACCACGATCGTGCGAATCCATAACATCCGTTGTCCCCCGGAACGACCGCGAGTGCGTCGAGCGCATATGTTCGATGCAGCGCAGTTCGAAGCGGAGCCCACAAGATGATCACGACATTGGCAACACGTATCGCCCGTGCACTGGCGCTGCTGGCGCGGCGCGCAGCCCGCATCATGAACTGCAATTCAATGGCGCCCGATGCGCCGCAAGCCTATCTCGTACCGCAGCGAGTGGCCGGCAACAGGCGGCGTCAAGGCTGCGCGCGCGACGCGCGCGGGTATCGCACATGACCCAACGCGTCGCCGAGCCTACGCGCCCCTACCGCGCGCCGAGACGCCGCGCGGAACGTGGAGCGAGGATCATGAACCGGATTCTCCTGATCGAGGACGACGCCGAGACCGCCGAGGCGATCGTCGCGGAGCTCGCCGATCGCGGGTTCGAGGTGCATTGGGCCGCCGACGGCGTCGACGGCCTCGACCGCGCGCGCGCGTCGAGCCCCGATGCCATGATCGTCGATCGCATGCTGCCGGGAATGGACGGGCTCACCGTCATCGAGGCGCTGCGCAACGACCAGGTCAGGACGCCCGTCCTGGTCTTGAGCGCGCTCGGCGCGGTGGACGACCGGGTGCGCGGATTGCGCATGGGCGGAGATGATTATCTCACGAAGCCGTTCGCGATCATCGAGCTGGTCGCGCGGATCGAAGCGTTGCTGCGCCGTCCGATCGACAGCCGCGAAACCATCCTGCATGTCGGACCGCTCGAGCTCGATCTGATCGAGCGGACCGCGCGACGTGGCGAACGCCGGCTCGAGCTGCTGCCGCGCGAATTCCGCCTGCTCGAATACATGATGCGCCGGAACGACCAGGTGCTGACGCGTGCAATGCTGCTGGAGGAGGTCTGGAACTACAAGTTCGTTCCGGCGACTACGAACCTGATCGACGTGCATATGGGCCGGCTCCGTCACAAAGTCGACGGGCCCGGAGAGGTGCCGCTCATCCACAACGTCCGAGGCTCCGGCTTCGTCCTGCGTTCGCGGCAATAGGGACCGGCGATGCGTCAGATCCAGCTGATCCGCTCCAGCACGTTCCTCTGGGCCCTGGCCATGGCGGCCGGCTTCGCGCTATTCGTGGTCGGCCTATTCGCATTCATCTATTGGGAGCTCGATGACTATCTGATCGCGCGCTCCGATCGCATGATCACCACCCAGATTCACTTCATCGCGGAGCTGTCGCCGGCCCACCGCATCAGGGCGATCGCGGATCATCTCGATCAGGATTCCAGGGGCGTGCAATATGCGGGACTGTTCGATGCCGCGGGCACCCGCCTTGCCGGCAACATCGACCGCGTGCCGCGCGAGCTCGGGCTCGACGGAGCGGTGCAGGGCGTACGGCTCGATCTCATCAAGGAGATGGCAAAGCACAATCCCGTCGTCAGGGTGATCGGCCAGCGCCTCGATGGCGGCGATGTCCTGGTGGTGGGGCGGAATGTCGATGAGACGCGCGAGATCTCGACTGTGGTGGGGCAGGCGCTGGCCCTGGGCCTGCTGCCGGCCTTCAGCCTCTGCCTGCTGGCCGGTGCCTGGCTCAGCCTCCGCGCTCAGAGGCGCGTGGAGGAGGTGAACCAGCGGGTCCAGCGCATCGTGGCCGGCGAACTGCGCGAGCGGCTCCCGCAGGACGGGACGGACGATCCGTTCGCGCGGCTGGCCGGGATCGTCAACGGCATGCTCGACGAGATGGAGACGATGATCAATGCGCTCGCCGGCGTCGGCAACGACATCGCCCATGATCTCAGGACGCCGCTCACGCGCGTCCGTCTGGCGCTGGAGCGCGGGCGCTCCCATGCAGCCACGCTTGAGGAACTGCAGGAGACGATCGACAAGGCCATTGCCGGCATCGACCAATCGCTCGCGATCGTCACCGCCCTGCTGCGCCTGACCGAGATCGAGAACAATCGCCGCATAGCCGGCTTTGGCGAGGTCGCGCTCGACGAGATCCTGCGGGAGGTGTGCGACGTCTACGAGCCCATCGCCGAGGACAAGCGCGTGGGGCTCAGTGTGGTCATCGCGCGCGATGTGCTTGTGTGGGGCGACCGCGACCTGCTGTTCGAGGCGGTCGCCAACCTCGTCGACAATGCCGTCAAGTTCACGCCGTCGGGTGGGCGGGTCGAACTCGCCCTGGAAGCGGACGACGACACGGCGCTGGTGTGCGTCAGCGATACCGGGCCCGGCATCAGCGAGCAGGATCGCGAGGCGGTGCTGCGACGGTTCTATCGCTCCGACAAGATGCGCCATACGCCGGGTGTCGGGCTCGGACTGAGCCTGGTCGCCGCCATCGTCAAGCTGCACGGCTTCCGGCTGATCGTCGGTCCGGCCCCCGGAGGGCGAATCGAAATCCTGGCCTGGACCGGACGGGCGGGCAAGGCCGCCGCGCGCCGGTCGCGGACATTGCTGCACGCCGACGCCGACCAGATGGGATGAGCCAGATGGCGCGCGATGCTTTCGAGATTGAACAGCCGGCCTGGACCGTGGGAGCGACAGATGCAGACTAGCCACGAAGTTACGAGAAGCAATCCTCCTGCTACGCCGGTCGCACCGGTGCCGTTCCTCAGCGCGTATTCCGCGGCCATCGGGCGTTACGACTTCCTCGAACCCGGTCAGGAGCAGCAGCTTGCACGCCGCTGGCAGCAGACGAGGGACCGGAGCGCGGCGGATGCTCTCGTCACCAGCCATCTCCGCCTCGCGGCCAGGCTGGCGCGAGGCTACAAGGGATACGGCCTTCCGATGGTCGATCTGATTGCCGAGGCGAATCTGGGTCTCGTGATCGCAGCGTCACGCTTCGAACCCGACCGCGGCGCGCGCTTCTCCACCTACGCGGTCTGGTGGGTCAAGGCCGCCATCCACGAGTACATCCTGCGGTCCTGGTCCCTCGTCAAGATCGGGACGACGGCCGCGCAGAAGAAGCTGTTTTTCAAGCTCCGCGGCGAGATCAGGAAAGCCACCGGCAGCGCGATGGCGGGGCTCACGCCTGACGTTGCCGAATTGATCGCCGGGAAGCTCGAGGTCACGACGCGCGAGGTGATCGAGATGGACGCGCGGCTGCATGGCGACATGTCGCTGAATGTGCGCGTCGGTGGCGAGGACAGCGGAACGGAGCTGGAAGCCATGCTGGTCGACGGGGCGGTCGACGCCGAGACGGTGCTGGTCGATCACGAGCAGACCGAGCGGCGTGCCAGCGCCTTGCGTGTTGCGCTCGGGGGGCTTGCGGCGCGGGAACGTCGCGTCTTCGAGGCGCGGCGGTTGACGGAATGCCCCGTCACGCTCGATTGGCTGGCCCACGAATTGTCCATATCCAGCGAACGCGTCAGGCAGATCGAGATGCGCGCCTTTGCCAAGGTCAAGCGGGCCGTGATGCTCGCCGCGCAGGATGCGCCACGGGGCACCGCATGCAGCGTCTGAATTCATTTTCATTTGAACGCTGGTCCGGCCGCTCTCATCTGTCCGACGATCCCGCGTAACCCGCTCCAGGCAGACCACAATGGGAATTGTTCGCTTCGCGCTACGGCTTCCGCACACATTCTATGTGCTTGCCGCGCTGATCCTGTTCCTCGGCGGCATCGCGATCCGCTCGATGCCGACGGATATTTTCCCGGAGATCCGGATCCCCGTGGTCACGGTGATCTGGAGCTACACCGGTCTGTCCACGCCGGAGATGGAGCAGCGCGTCAGCACCTACAGCCAGTATTCGATCAGCGCCAATGTCAGCGGCATCAAGAATATCGAAGCGCAGACTCTCAACGGCCTGTCGATTCAGAAGATCTACTTCCAGCCGGACGTCAATCTCGATCTCGCGATCTCGCAGATCGTCTCGGGGACCAACGCCATCCGCGCCCTGATGCCGCCGGGGATCCAGCCGCCGATCATCGTGCAGTTCAATGCCTCGAGCGTGCCGGTGCTCCAGCTCAGTCTCCAGTCAAACAGCCTGAACGAGCAGCAGCTCTACGATTTCGGCATCTACCGGGTCCGCCAGCAACTGGCTCCGGTGGCGGGAGTGACGCTGCCCACGCCTGCCGGCGGTAAATACCGCCAGATCATGGTCGACATCGATCCGAACAAGCTGCTGTCGCGCGGATTGACGCCGCTCGACATCGTCAATGCGGTCAACACCCAGAATTTGACCCTGCCGACCGGCACGGCCAAGATCGGCGACACCCAGTATACCGTTCGCACCAATGCGACGCCGGCCACGATCCAGGATCTCAACATGATCCCGGTCAAGTTCGCGAACGGGGCCACGATCTTCCTGAAGGACGTCGCCCAGGTCCGCGACGGCGCCCAGGTCCAGCAGAACATCGTGCGCGAGGACGGCCACCGCGCCGTCCTGCTCAGCGTCATCAAGAATGGAAATGCCTCGACGCTCGCCGTCGTCAACGGCGTGAAGGCGGCTTTGACCTCGATACGCGCGTCGGCTCCAGCGGGGCTGAAGATCAACGAGCTGTTCGACCAGTCGATCTTCGTGACCCATTCGGTCAATGGCGTGCTGCGCGAAGGTGCGATCGCGGCCGGCCTCACCGCGCTGATGATCCTGGTGTTTCTGGGATCATGGCGATCGACGCTGGTCGTCCTGATCTCGATCCCGCTGGCGATGCTGTCCTCGCTGATCGTGCTGTATTTCCTCGGCGAGACCCTCAACACGATGACGCTCGGCGGGCTCGCCCTCGCGGTCGGCATCCTCGTCGACGATTCGACGGTGACGATCGAGAACACGCACCGGCTCTGGACCGAGGAAGGCATGCCGTTGTCGGAGGCGACCCTGCATGGAGCTGCTGAAATCGCCATCCCGACGCTGGTCTCGACGCTCGCCATCAGTTGCGTGTTCACGTCGGTCGTGTTCCTGGAAGGCCCGGCCAAATACCTCTTCACGCCGCTCGGCCTCGCAGTGGTGTTCGCGATGCTGGCGTCCTACGGGCTGTCGCGGACGCTCACGCCGATCACTATCGGCCTGCTGCTGAAGGGTGAACGGCGCCATGGCGAAAGCGAGCGCCCGTCGAACATCTTTGCGCGCGCCTCCGCTGCGTTCGAGCGCGGCTTCGAGCGCCTGCGCGATGGCTATTCCGATCTGCTGCTGAAGCTATTGCGGCTTCGGGCCGTCGTGCCCGTCGTCGCCGTGCTGGTGCTGGCGCTCGGAGCCACCATGTTCGCCTATGTCGGCAGGGACTTCTATCCCCTGATCGACGGTGGTCAGATCCAGCTGCATGTTCGTGCGCCGGCGGGCACGCGGATCGAGCGTACGGAAGCGATCTTCCAGGCGGTCGAGGACAAGATCCGCGAAGTCATTCCGGAGCATGACCGCGCGTTGATCGTCGACAATATCGGTCTCCCGGCGCGGGCCTACAATCTCGCATTCACCGACGGTTCGACGATCGGGGTGAATGACGGCACCATTCTGGTGTCGCTGAAGGATGGGCACAAGCCGACGGCGGATTACGTCAGGAAGCTGCGGCAGGTGCTGCCGGCGGCCTTCCCGGAGGACACCTTCTATTTCCAGGCGGCCGACATCGTCACGCAGATCCTGAACTTCGGGCTTCCGGCGCAGATCGATGTCCGCACGGTCGGTTACGGCAGCAACAATCTGGCCGTGGCCAAGGAGCTGCAGAAGAGCCTCGCGGCGATCCCCGGCGTGGTCGATGCGCATCTGCAGCAGGAGGTCGATGCTCCCGCGTTCTACGCCGACATCGACCGCACTCGCGCCGCGCAGCTGGGCCTCAATGCGAGCACGGTGGCGACCAATATCAATGTCAGCCTCAGCTCGTCTGCGCAGGTCTCGCCGAATTTCTGGACGGACCCGACGTCAGGCATCCCCTATTACCTGGCGGTGCAGACACCGGAATACAGGGCCAACTCGCTGAACGCCCTGGGCAACACGCCGGTGTCGGCCTCGGCTGCCGCAAGCGGCCAGACGGTGCCCGGCTTGCTCAGCAATGTCGCGACGTTCAAGCGAGGGACCGTTCCCACCAATTCGAACCAGGCCAACGTCCAGCCGGTGTTCGACGTCTATGCGAGCGTCCAGGGCCGCGATCTCGGCAGCGTTGCGGCCGACATCGAGAAGGTGACGTCAACCCTGCAGAAGCAGCTCCAGCCAGGCAATTCGATCCAGGTCCTGGGACAGATCCAGAGCATGCATCAGTCGTTCCGCGATCTCGGGATCGGACTGCTGTTCGCGGCCATCCTGGTCTACCTGCTGATGGTCGTGAACTACCAGAACTTTGGCGACCCCTTCGTCGTCATCCTGGCGCTGCCGGCGACATTCTGCGGGATCGTGACGATGCTGTTCATCACCGGGACGACGCTGAACGTGCCATCGTTGATGGGAGCCATCATGGCGATCGGCGTTGCCTCGGCAAATTCGATCCTGCTCGTGACGTTCGCGCGTGACGAGCAGTTGAAGGGACATTCCGCTTTCCAGGCAGCGCTGAGCGCGGGCCGAACGCGGATCCGGCCCGTCCTGATGACCGCGGCCGCGATGATCGTGGGCATGATCCCGATGGCGATCGGCGGGCCGGGCGAGGAGCAGAATGCCGCGCTCGCGCGGGCGGTCATCGGCGGGCTTCTGTTTGCAACCCCGACCACCTTGCTGATCGTGCCTTATCTCTTCGCCATGCTGCGTAAGGGCAACGACGGCAAACCTCGCCACGGCGTATTCGAGGAGCAACCGGAATGAGCGACTTTCGCGCAAGGACCGATGACGACGGGGCGAGAGATCGCCCCGGGGCGGAGAACCTCCGGGTCGTGGAGCTGCCGGGCAAGGGTGCACGATCCGGACGCCGTTACGGTGGCGCGCTGCTCGGCGGAGGCGTGCTCCTGCTGCTTGCGGGCGGCCTCGGCATCGGCGGCTGGCGGCACTATGAGGCTGCGCGTCAGGTGGCCGCCGTAGCCGAACAGGTTCGGACCAACGTTCCCGAAGTTCGGGTGGCGACAGTCAAGCCCAGCGGCGACATTATGAAGGTCAGCCTGCCGGCGACGACGACCGCGTTCGAGGCGGCCAACATCTTCGCGCGGACCAGCGGCTACATCGAGAAGCGCCACGTCGATATCGGCGATCGCCTCAAGAAGGGTGATCTCCTCGCGGAAATTACCGCTCCCGAACTGGATCAGCAGATCGCGCAGGCGCAGGCGACCCTCGCCCAGAACCAGGCCGCCCTTCAGCAGGCGCAGGCCAGCCGGGAATTGGCCGACGTCACCAATTCGCGGGACAGCAATCTCGTCAAGCAGGGCTGGTTGACGGCACAGCAGGGCGACAACGACCGCCTCACTCTGCGCGCGCAGCAGGGGGCGGTGGGCGTCGCCCAGTCGAACATCGCGGCACAGGAGGCGCAGATTCGCGTTCTCCAGCAGGAGAAGTCCTACCAGCGCGTGGTGGCCCCGTTCGACGGTGTGGTCACGCAGCGTAACGTGGACAATGGCAGCCTGGTGCAAGCCGGGTCTACCTTCATGTTCACGATGATGCATTCCAACGTGATCCGGACCCAGGTCTTCGTGCCGCAGGACGAGGCGTTTGGGGTTGCCCCGGGCGTCGATGCGGACATCCGCGTCCCCGAGATTCCGGGACGAACGTTTGCGGGCAAGGTTACGCGGATCGCAACCGCGCTGCAGCCGGGGAGCCGAACGCTGTTGACCGAGATCGACGTGCCCAATCCCGATGGTCTGCTCAGTCCCGGCATCTATTGCACGGTCGAATTATCGATCCCGCGTCGGACGCCATCGATGACGATCCCGTCCGACGCGCTCGTCTTCGATCAGAATGGCCTCCACGTCGCGGTCGTGCGGAACGGCACGGTTCATTTGCAGCAGGTCTCGATCTCCAGGGATTTCGGCACCGTTGTGGAAGTGCGGGACGGCGTGCAGCCCGGCGATCAGGTCGTGCTCAATCCTGCGGTCACTCTGGCGGAAGGCAGCAAGGTCACCGTTCGCAAGCTTGAGACGAGCTAGGGACACAAAAGATGATACGGTTCGCGTTTGCAATGATGGTCGCTTTCCTGCTCGGCTTCTCTCCAGGCCAGGCACAGATCGCAACGACCGGCAGCACCGCAATGGATCTGCCGACGGTGCCGGGCGCGATCGTGATCTCGCCGCTCAACAGTCCGGGGCCGTTTTCCGCAACGACCGTGCCGGGTGCGCCGGATACGACGTTGGCGCCCGTCCCTCTTGCGTCGGATCCGACGACGCCGGGAACGGTGGTCGTCTGCGCTCCACCCTCGTCATCACCGGCGCCAGTGCCGGCGACTCCAACTGTATCGCCCACTGGCCTTTCGCCTCCGGGCATCGCGGCGCCGATCCTGCCGGTCACGGGACAGAGCGGTAGCTCCATCGGGACGATCTCCGCGGCCGCTCCGGCGGGAACAGGTGCGACAGTGGCCTGCAGCTCAACGCCGGGAGGACAGGTTACGAGCGCTGCGTCTCTGCCGCTTTCGATTTCGCAGGTGTCTGCAAGCCCCGCGCCCGGCACGATCCCGGCGGACACCAGCGACGCCGGCGGCACGGGCATAGACCCGAATGCGGCCGTCGTGCCGAGCCCTAACAGCTCGGCTTGCGCGGAAGGGGTCTCGATGAACCTGGCGGAGCCTGCCACTGTGTTGCCGGCGAACGCCTCAGGCGCAGCGCCGACGCCGGGCGTGTCGCCGATTCTGCCGCCGGGATGCTGAGGTGGACTTGCAGGGGTTTCGTGTCATCGCATCACACGGCATTCGCCGGTCATGTTGCCGGGCGCAGCTTGCGGATTTCGGCATCCGGCGGAAGCATGCTTCCACCCTCCCTGTATTTCCAGTCCACCATGACGGCCTTGTTGCCCCTGACCGCGGTGCGACCGACAAATGTTCCCATCGTGCTTTGATGGTCGATCGAACGCCAAATTGCCGGCCCAAACGGTGTATCGAAGGCGACACTGCCAAACCCATCTGCCATGGTTTCGGTATCGAGGCTCCCGAGTCGCTCGATCGGAGCCACGATGGAGCTGATCATGGCGTGACCGACCACGGAGCCCATGGTGGGAGCCTCGCCATATCGCGAGGAATAGGCCGACGCGAACGAGCTATTGGCCTGGTCCAGGATCTCGGTCACGGGATAGCCGGTCACGATCCATCCTGTCGGCGCGTCCTCTCCGAGAGGATGGAGATATTCGGGTTCGCCCGTCGTGAACGACACGACGTCTCGTCCTTCGAACAGGCCGCGATCCTTTCCTTGCCGGACGAATTTGGTGAGATCGGGCCCGAAGGTGATGTTGAGGATCGCTTCGGGATTCTGCTGTGCGAGCGCGTTCACGACCACGCCGGCGTCGATCGCACCCAGCGGCGGCCACTGACTGCCAACGAACGCGACATCGGGGCGACGTTGGCGCAGAAGCTGCATGAACCACCTTACGGCCGACTGTCCGTATTCGTAGTTCGGAGAGATCGTCGCCCATCGTGTCGCCTTGAGTTGAGCGGCCTCCTCAACCAGCATCGCTGCCAGCATGTAGGTCGAGGGGCGGAGCCTGTAGCAATATCGATGTCCCCGCTCCCAGACGAGGGCGTCCGTGAGCGGCTCGCTCGCCACGAACAGGATCCGGTTCTGCCGTGCGAAGTCGCTGATCGCGAGGCCGACATTCGAGAGATAAGCGCCTGCCAGCAGATCGACGTCGTTCCTGCGCACGAGCTCCTCTGCCGCGCGGATCGCGACGCTGGGTTTGCCTTCGTCGTCCCGCCTGATGACCTGCAGCTCGCGCCCGAGAAGGCCGCCTTTGGCGTTGACCTGTTCGACAGCCAACTGCCAGCCGCGACGATAGGGCAGGGTGAATGCGGGCGCGCTGCTATAGGAGTTGATCTCGCCGATCCTGATCGGTCTCGTGCCCTGCGCACGGATGATGCCGAGCGAAAACACCGACGCGCTGATGCCGCCCAAAATCCGTCGTCGAGAGATGTTCATCAGGCAAGGTCCGGAAGATGGAGTGAGGGGCGGTGTCGGCCGAAAGGCATCACAAACCTAGTGGCAGGTGCAGGATGGGGGCCGATCGCCGTCGGATGTCGAAAGCGAGATGCCCGGTATTTCAGCCAGAGTGCGGGCAAAGGCGAGTGCCGGAAGATCGATGTCCTGATCGAACAGAGCGCTGACCGGACCGACGAGATCGAGGGCGGTCTGCTGACGGTTCGATTCCGCCAAGATCCTTGCCCATGCTGCCGCAACCTTCAGCTCGTAAAAGCGGCATTGCTGGTCCCTGGCAACCGACAATCCTTCGCCGAACAGCAATTCGGATCGAGACAGGTCGGATGGATCGTTGGCCAGGAGAATTTCAGCCTTGATCCTCAACAGGTCGGCAAGGCACCACAATTGCCGGCCTTGCCGCGACATTGACAAGGCCTCTTCCACCACGGTCAGGGCCTGCGCAGCCTCGCCGCTCGCGAGCAGGCCTTCGGCGAGCGATCCGAGAAACTCGGGATTGCGCATCAGCCATCCGTTCTCGGTCCGCGCTGTCAGGCCGCTGCGCAGCAGCGCTATTCCGTCGTGATGCTTGCCTTGCAGAACCAGCAATTGTCCCTTCAGGCAGGACGTCCAGCTGGTCCAGAAAGCTATCCCCTCGCGCGTGACGAGCTCGAGAAGAGAGGATATTGCCTGATCGGCGGTGGCAAGATCATGCGTCATCAGCGCGATCGGGCAGACGGCGTTGCGGAGTGCATAGGCGATCGCAAGCTTGTCCTTCTCGCGCTGGGCTTCCTGCAGGCACTCGGCGGCCAGGGATCTGCTCTGGGCGATCCTGCCCTGCAGCAGCAGGACGCGCGCCAACATCGCCTTGGCAAGAACGCTCTGGTTAAGCAGAAACCACATCTGGTTCGCGCCGCCGTTCAATCCGTGAGCCGAATGATCCAGGGACAGCGTCAGCTCGCGTCGTGCATCCTCCTGCATTCCAAAGAAATGGGTGGCGGCGCCGATCAGGCGACGGCCTACAGCCTCGTTGGCGGGGCTTCCGGTGCGCAGCGCGATCTCGAGGTAGCGCTCGCCGACCTCCTTGGCCGCGGCATATTGGCCCGAGTTGAGGTTATAGCTCCACAAGGTCCAGACCGCCTTGAGCTGAAGCTCGAGGTCGGACAATTCCTCGGCGAGCACGAGACCGATGCTCAGCGCCGCCTTCATGCGGTCCGCTGTTCCCGCCGTGTTGAGAAGCGCGAAGCCCAACGCGACATAGAGCTGCGCCTTGAGCTTCGGAACGCAGGTGAACCCGGGAGTGAAATGCGCAAGCGCGTGCTCGATCCGCGTCGAGCATTCCATGAAGGACAGCAACTGCATCCATACCGGAACGAAGCCGGCCGTCAGCTCGATGCCAAGCGCGGTATCGCCACCGGGCGAGAACGCCCAATCGAGTGCGGCATGCACGTTGCCGATCTCCTGGGCGAAGCGGGAGATGTCGTCGGGAGCGGGGGAGGCATCGCCGAGCGGCGCGATGATCTGCCTGAGAAAGCCGGCCTGCCGCCTTGCCGCCCGCTCGACGAGGCCCGCCTCTGCGAGCTTCTCCAGTGCATAAGCGCGGGTGCTCTCCAAGAGCCGCCATCGCCCCTCGAATGAGGGGTCCAGCGACACCAGCGATTTCCCGACCAGATTGAACAAGGTTTCAATGACGTCCGACCGCGACAGAGTGTCGTCCATCATTGCACTGGCCGCATCGAGCGTGAAACCGGCCGGAAACACCGCGATCTGGCAAAGCAGGTTTTGCTCTGCCGGCGGCAAGAGGTCATAGCTCCAGTCCAGGGTCGCCCGCAGGGTCTGGTGTCGCGGCATCTGGTCGCGGCGGCCGGCGTTCAGGAGCTCGAAGCGCTTGTCGAGACGGAGCAGTACGGTGTCGACCCCGAGATTGGCGGCCCGGGCTGCGGCAAACTCCAATGCGAGCGGAATGCCGTCGAGCCGGCGACAGATGGCAGCGATCCTCTGAAGCTCCTCCGCGCCCACAACGAAGCTCGCACGCAGAGCCCGCGTTCGCGCGACGAACAGCTGCACTGCGCTTGCCCGCAGCAGCAAGTCGGGATCGTGCATATCGGGATCAGGAACCGACAGCGCCGGAATGGCCGCAACATATTCGCCGTCGATGCGGAGGCCCTCGCGGCTGGTCGCGAGAACGGTGACGTTCGGACAATAGCGAAGCACGGCACTGGCGATCTGCGCGGCCACTTCGATCACATGCTCGCAATTGTCCAGGACAAGAAGCAGACTACGGGTTCCGATGGCCTGCGCAATGCTCGCGGCCGAGACTTCCTTGTCATTCGAGGCGAGCTTGAGTGCACGGGCGCATGCGGATGGCGCAAGTGCCGCATCCTGCAGGGTCGCGAGCTCGACCAGCGCCACGGAATCGTTGAACGCGGGCGCGACGCCGCGCGCCAGCTCGATTGCCAGCTTCGTCTTTCCGATGCCGCCGGGTCCGACGAGGGTTACGGCCCGATAGGCCGAAAGCACATCGACCAATTGGCTCATGCAATCCTCGCGACCGATGAGGGGCGCACGGATACTCGGCAGGTTGCTTGGAAAGGGCACGTCGGCTGGAATCGCTACCGATGCGGCGGCAGGGTGATCCAGATGCCCGCTTCGCCAGGTCCCGGCGAGCGTATATCCGCGGCCCGAAACCGTCTTGAGCAGATTGCGATCCTCGCCGAGCGCCTTGCGGACGGCCGAGATATGGACCTGAAGCGTGTTGTCTTCGACTGTCAGGCCCGACCAGACGCTTCCGATCAAGTCATCCTTGGTGACCAGGAGACCGGCCGAGTCGACCAGCTTCTCGAGAATCTCGAACGCGCGGCTTCCGATCGGCACCGCGACGTTGTGGTGCCTCAGCTCTCTTCGTTGGCAATCGATATGCCAATGTCCGAAAGAGTAGGTGCGATCAACCGGCGATGACATGGGCCCGTGAATCAATTCCGCTGACGTGATCCGGGGGAAATCACGAGCCCGCCCTTGCGATCACCGAAACCTTGGCAAGAATTTGAAAGCGTCAATGCGCTTGGGTCTCCTACAGGGGAGATCGTCGGCGTGTCAAGAAGGCCCGCTCAGTCGCCGGCGCTTCGTTCACTTTCGATGCTGGCACCCGACACGTTCATGTTCGATACACGAATTCGTGACGATGGCCGGGCGCATTCGGAATGGAAGGGTCCGTCGGAGGGAACCTGATGCCATCAATGGAAACATCATTTACTCGGCATCGCCGGGAATCGTCAGCGCAAGAACTCCGGAGCCCAATGCTTCAGGAGACGTGCACCAGTCGCAAGAACAGCGGCCTGATCGTGAGCCGCCGTCCTTCCTTCCGCCGAGAGGTCAAAACCCGGAACGTTGACACGATCAACTTCCAGTCGGCGTCAACCGGACTTGCTCCGGTTCGCGAACTTAATAGCCGGAGGTTGGCTCGCAGGGCGGCCGGCGCCAGGGGGCGGTTGCGTAGGCACCGACGTCGGGAGCACGGGCGCAGCCGCGCTTGGCGGAGGCCGGCACGCGCTGAGCCGACGCATAAGCCTCGACATTGGTGCGCTTCGCGCTGCCTTCGCGAGCCATCGCGGGGGAGGCAATCATGGCTGCGACCACGAGTCCGGCGGACAAAAGCTTCAGTGTCGTCATCGAACATCTCCTTGAGAAAGCGACGCCGGGAACGCCTCGGCTCGCACCTGAGAAGTGTGCATGCGTGCGCCGGATCCGCAGTGTTGATCGAACGAACATTTTCCTCTTTGCACGAAGCCGTCGCGATGCGTTGACGTCTGACATCGACAGCTCATCCGACTTCCCGCGCTCTAGTTGCGCGAGGACGTCGCCTGGTCCGTGCGACCGTCGAGCAGCGGGCCAAACCATTCCCATCGTTCGCTGGTGAAGCGCATCATCTGGAGCTGCTCGATCGGACGAAAGTCCGTTGGTGAAGTCTTTATTCGAACGCCGGGAATGTAGGCTTCGATGTCGAGATCGAGATCGGTGGCCACACGCATGATCCTTTCGTGCGTGAGGTCACCGCCGCAACGCCTGATCACCTCCACGAGTGCACTCGACATGTTGAAGGCCACCAGCGGCCCGCTCTCCGATCGATCTGCCTCCGGATAGTATTTCGCCATGAACGCGCGAAAATGCTGCATGCCCGGATGGCTGTCCCACTGCGGATCAGTCACGTCCATCTGATACCCCGCGCTGAGAATTCCCTTCGCCTTGTCCAGTCCGGCGGGCTTCAGCACCGCGCCGACCGAGACCGAGACGTTCGTCACGATGTGGATGGGACGCCAGTCCAGCTCGGCGAGCTTCCTGATCGCCTGGGCGGCGAATTTGGGTGTTGCGATGTCGATGAATATGTCGGGCGCAGCGGCCTTGATCGCGGCGACCTCGGAGTCGCTCGTCGGCGTGCCGACCTCATATGACTGGCTGGCAATCACCATTTGCGCGTACCTGTCCTGCAGCACGTCCTTCAGCCCGAGCAGATAGTCGCGTCCGAAGTCGTCGTTCTGGTGCAGGATACCGATCCTCGCCCCCGGGTGGTGCCGCAGAATGTAGTCCGCATAGATGCGTGCTTCGGTTCGGTAGCTCGGTTGCCAGCCGATGGTCCACGGAAAGTGCTCGGGATCGGCCCAGCGCGATGCTCCGGTGATGACAAACAATTGCGGCACATGCCGGCTGTTCATGTATTTCTGGATGGCGGCGTTGCTGGCCGTGCCGAACGGCGCGAAGATCGCAAGCGCCTCGTCGTCCTCGACGAGCCGTCGCGCTTGCTCGACCGCTTTGGATGGACTGTAGGCGTCGTCATACGAAATGAAATTGATCTTCCGGCCGTTGATCCCGCCATTGTCGTTGATCATGCGAAAATACGCGCTCATCGTCTTGCCGATGATGCCGTAAGCCGATGCCGGGCCGCTGTAGGGCATGATGTTGCCGATCCGGATCTCGGTGTCGCTTGCGCCGGGATCGTATCGCGGCTCCGCGGAAGCGCTGCCGGCTGCAAGCACGGCGCAGGAGATGAGGAGCTTTCCCAGGCGCCGCGCGTTGCCCGAGATCGAATAACCAGTTCTGCCCGTGATCAAGCGATGCCTCCATGGCGCTGCCGGTTTTTGCACGTCCCAAACCCTGACGAGGCGTGGCTCGGCCGCGCCCGCCCGGGGCGCCGGACGAGCGCGTGCAGCAGTCGGCGTCGCGACTATAGCGCGGACGGCGCCGTGGGCCCCGTTACGGATGCTGAAGAACTGTTAAGTTTCGCAGTTTTCGGGCCAGCTATCGGGATCGATGTCATCGGCCTTGCCGCGAAGCCGGCAAGGTGCGCCGCATGGCGCGGTCGCACTCCCGGATTGCGGACACCATCATCTGCACTTGCAGGACGCGCAGTGCTCGATTGTGGTGTCTCGTCATCGATGCCAGTGGCGGTCGTGAAATTGGCCCACGCCGAAGACGGGCGCGGCACCGCCGGGCCGTTCGAGGCCCATTCGCCCGGCCGGCGTCAGTGCGCCGCCATTCAGCACGTCGCGATCGGGGTACATCGATGCAAAGGCTGCCGGCTCCTGATCGGCAAAAGACCAGGCCGCAGATGCCGACGATAGCGTTGCCGTTGAGAGTAGCGCCGCTGCGATTAGAATTTTGAGTACGCTCATAGCGATTCTCCATTGTTTGCTCTGTGCGGAGAGTCGCTTGGCGATGATCGCTGCTCGGCTGGTGGCGTTTCCGAAGTTTGTTTTGATGAAGGCTATCTAGGTCGTCGGAGCGGAAAGTCCCGGTGGATCTGCTTCACTCTTGCGGGAAGAGTCTGTCACGGTTGTCAGGATTCTCGCGCGTTTGTGCGTGGTCAAACGCGTCCGGTGTCCGTTTCTGGAAGGCAGATAGTTCGAACACCTGGAGTGTGAGCAATGAAATCATTTGCTGTTGTTTGCGTCCTCGCCGGCGTTGTGCTCTCGGGCACCGCGTCCGCCCGCGGCGGCATGGGGTCGCATATGTCGATGGAGAGAGGCGGTGCGCTCGGTACGAGCGCCGCCACACCCGGAACGAATTCGCTGGGCACCGCCCTTTCGTCGTCGGACAGCGGTGGTCACGCGACGAAGGGTCCGTTGATTGGCACGGACCAGACCATCGACAAGGAAGACGCCCGGCTTGAGAAGATGCTGGAAGGATCGATCTGCCGCGGCTGCTGAACCGCGCGCATTGCGAGACAGGGGCCGGCGGCTGCGCCGCCCGGCTACCTCTGTCTTTCGACAGGGTTGGTGGTAAGCTGGACTGAAAATGACGAAACCGCTTGGGGCTGTCCCAATGATGGCTGAGCCAGGCCAGCGTCCCGTCTACATTTGCGCGGAATGGGAAATCGATCTCGCCAGACGCGAATTGCGCGCGACTGGAGAACTCGTTCCCTTGGGGGGGCGTGCCTTTGAAATTCTTGCGGAATTGGTTCAAGCGCAGGGCCAGCTCGTCACCAGGGACGACCTGACGGAGCGCGTCTGGCGCGGCGTCTTTGTCGAGGAGAGTGCACTTCGCGTGCATATCGCGGCGATCCGAAAGGCGCTCGGTTCCGACCGCGAGATGCTGTCAACAAGCGTTGGCCGCGGCTATCGTTTGCTGGGAGCATGGCGGGTCCGGCATATGGAGACCCCGCTACAATCTGCCGCAACCGGCCTGCTGCCGTCGATCAACATTCCCAGCGCATCATTCGATCTCATCGGCCGAACGGCTGCGATCGCACATTTGTGGCGGCTTCTGTCGGCCTATCGCATCGTGACCCTGGTCGGGCCCGGCGGCATCGGAAAGACGTCGCTGGCGCTGGAGGTCGCCAGAACGCCGCCTCCCGGCTTTGTGGCTGACCGGCTGCTGGTCGAACTGGCCTCGCTGTCTGATCCAAAACTCGTCTGCTCGGTCATCGCCAGTGTCCTGGGCACCAAGCTCGAGGGCGAGGAGATCTCGCCTGATGCCATCGCGCGTGCGATCGGCTCTCGGCCATTGTTGCTCATTCTCGACAATTGCGAACACGTCATCGACGCCGTGGCGCAGCTGGCCGAGCTGGTTGGCAGCCACTGTGCGGGGACGATCATTGTTGCGACAAGCCGGGAGGCGCTGCGTATCGAGGGGGAGCATGTCTACCGCGTGCCTCCTCTGGGCGTGCCGCCTGAAGCCTGGCACGAGCCCGCTGGCGCTTCCGCGTACAGCGCAGTGGAATTGTTCACGAGCAGGGCGAAGGCGCTGGGTTCAAGCTTTGTGCCCGACGAGGAGAACATCGGCGCCATCGCATCCATCTGCCGGCGGCTCGACGGCATTCCGCTGGCGATCGAGTTCGCGGCGGCGCGCGCGGTCATGCTTAGCCCGCCGAAGATCGCGTCACTTCTCGATGACAGGTTCAAATTCCTGACGACCGGCCGGCGCACGGCGTTGCCGCGGCAGCAGACGCTGCGCGCTACGCTCGACTGGAGTTACGACCTCTTGCCGGACGGCGAGGCGTGGCTGCTACGGCAGCTCGGCATCTTCGCCGCCGAATTCCAGCTCGATGCAGTGATTGCAGTTGCCGGCGAGAACATCGGCGATGTGACCGGTCAGCTTGCCAGGCTGGTGGCAAAGTCGCTCGTTCTCGCGGATATTCGCGGCGACAGCCCGCACTATCGTCTGCTGGATACGACGCGCGCCTATGCATTGGAGAAGCTGCGTGCCAGCGGAGAACATTCCGGCGCCGCCTGTCGCCAGGCGAAATACTATTGCGAATTCTTTGCCAGCGCCGAAGCCGACAGCGAAGTGCGACCGCAGGCGGAGTGGCTCACCCTCTATGGCCGACACATCGACAACGTGCGGACGAGTCTCGATTGGGCCTTCTCCCCCGGCGGGGACTCGCAAGTCGGGGCCGCCCTGACGGCGGCCGCGGTTCCGCTCTGGGTGCAATTGTCGCTGCTCGCCGAATGCCGCGAGCGGACCGAACTCGCTTTGACGCGCCTCGATCCGACGGCTGCGAACGCGCCGCGGCTTCGGATGCAGCTGTCGGCCGCGCGCGGCTGGTCGCTGATGTACGGTGTTGGCAGGGCCCGGGAGGCCGGTCCCGCCTGGGCCACGACCCTGCAGCTTGCCGAGCAGCTCGGTGACAGGGATTACCTGCTGCGCGCGCTGTGGGGGCTCTGCATCGATCAGTTCAACAACGGCGAATTCCGCAGGGCGCTTGAATTTGCGAATCGCTTTGCGGAGGTCGTGGCCGACGCCGGCAATCCCGTCGACCGCATGATGGCCGACCGGCTTCTCGCGACCACGCTGCATTATCGCGGCGACCAGCGGCTCGCCTATCATCATATCGGGCGAACCCTGTCGCGGCTCTCGGAACTTGCGGCAAAGCCGCAGGTCATTCGTTTCCGGTTCGACCTGCGGGTCTCGGCGCGCTATTTCCAGGCTCGGATCCTGTGGCTGCTTGGCCTTGCGGATCAGGCCTTGAGCGTCGTCGAGCACAACGTCGAGGAAGGCCGGACCAGTGGTCACGCACTGACGTTTTGCAGCGTCCTCGGCCAGGGTGCCTGCCCGATTGCGTTCCTGGCCGGCGATCTCGACGCGGCCGAGCGCTATTGTACGATGCTGCTCGAACACACCGAACGACACCCGATCCGCCTGTGGAATCTGTGGGCACGCGCCTTCAGGGGCCTCTTGATCTCGCGCCGGGGCGACCTCGCGACCGGATTGCCCCTGCTGCGCAAGACGTTCGAGCTCGCGGGAGAGGCGCGCCACCTGCCGCGCTTTCTGCTTCCCCTCGGTGAACTCGCGGTATCTCTCGGCGAGGCCGGCGAGGTATCGCAGGGGCTTGCAACCGCCAACGAGGCGCTCGCGCGATGCGAGGCGAGGGACGAGGGGTGGTATGTCGCCGAACTCTGGCGCATCAAGGGCGAATTGCTGTTGCTTCCCGGTGAGCACCGCTCGACGAGCGCCGCCGCGCAGGCCTTCGACAGGGCGTTCGAGGTGGCGCGGAGCCAGGGGGCCCTGGCTTGGGAGCTGAGGACGGCGATCAGCGTGGCACGATTGAAGGTGAGCGAGGGGCATCGGGCCGATGCAGGCCGTGTTCTCGCTTCCGCATACGGCAAGTTCACCGAAGGTTTCGAGACAGTGGACCTCCGCGACGCGCGTGCAATGATGGCGAAGCTCGGATCGTAGGTGCTGGATGCGTCGGGGAGCGGCACCCGATTCAACCAATCGGATGCCGGTGCGGCCTCTAAGAGCGCCGCTCGGTTGGCGCAAAGCGCGCTTGCGCGATCAGGAGAGGGTCATCTGGCCGCAGACGCGCACGGGCGCGCCGGCTTCAGCTCGGCAAGCAACTCTCTCGCCATCTTGAGGCTGCGCGTATCGAACCCCTCCGTAAATCGCAGATAGACGGACGCAAGCATATCGTGCGCCTTCTGGCGGCGGCCGCCTCGCTGCCATAATCTCGCAAGCCCGATCGCCGCGCGAAGCTCGTAGCCCAGGGCTCCCTGATGCCGGGCGAGGTCGAGCGCCTGCACGAGGCTCAGCTCCGCCCGCGAAAGATCCGGATTGCTCTTGTGCATCAGCGCTTCCGCCCTCGCGCGCAACATGTCGGGCATGTCCATCATGAAGTTGCTGTGCCGGGCCTCGGCAATCGCCTGATCAATGGTGTGCAGGGCTTCGTCGCCGTGACCTGTCGCCGCCAGAGCTTCGGCGAGGGGCATGCGCAACCCCGCGACCGCGCCGAAGCACAGGCCTTGCAGCCTCTCGATCGAGCCTTTCAGCATAGCGAGCCCGATACCGGTCTCGTTTCGGGCCAGCAGTGTAATCCCCTTCATGGCCTCGCCGACCATCTGGAGAATGGCGAGGTTGTGCCTTCGAGCCTCGAGGACGAACCTGTCGATATGTTCTTCGCAATCCTCCAGGTCGCCATTCCAGAAGAAGACGCCGAACGCCCATGGCAGCGCTCTGCAGAAGATGACCGGATGGTTCGCTGCGACGACATCCGAGATCGCGCGGCGCACCAGTCGCGTCGCCTGATCGGGATGTCCCTGAAGCCAGAGGACGCGAGCAAGGGTGATTTGAGCGCGTTTGGGATATTCGAGGGTGAGTCCGCTAAGGACCTCCCCATCCAGGCCCGGATGCCGCAACGCCGCGTCGATGTATGAGCGAGAGGCCGCGAACTTGCCGAGATACTGACAGGAGATGCTGAGCAACACGCGCATGCGCGCCACCGCAACGGAATCGCTGCTGGTCAGCGCAATGGCTTCGCCGCGTTTGGCGGTGCCAAGTGCATCATCATATTTGCCGACGAACAATTGCAGCAGATGCAACTGGTCGATCAAGCGGATCTGGCCTGGTATGTCGCCGATCTTTTCCGTCAGCTCGAGCGCCCGGCGGAGGTGATTTGCGCCCAATTCATCCAGCTGTCCCATGAGCATGCGGGCGGCGCCCAGCGCAGTGTGAAGGACAGGGCCCTGCCTTGTGCTTCCATTGGTTTCATCGAGTGCTTCGATGGCGCGGGTGACCCAGAGCTCGCATTCTGCCAGCAGCGACAGCTTGAAGAAGAGCGGTATCGATGCCGCGGCGAGCGCCACGCCGGCTCTGCGGTCTCCCTGGTCGGAGAAGCACCACGCCAGTGCGGCGCGGACGTTACCGAATTCCTCGGCAACCGCCGAAAGGTCTCGGTTCGCTTCGCTCCCGATCCTTTCAAGGAGATTGAGAAAGTAGCAGGCGTGACGTCGCGAGATCGCGCCAGCGTGCCCGCTGGCGACAAGTTTCTCTTGCGCGTATGCCCGCGTCGAGTCCGCAAGGCGGTAGCGGGTTGGTTGCGTGCCGGTGTTCAGTGCAAGCATCGACTTGGCAACGAGGTCGTCGATGATCGCCAGGATCGTGTCGTCGTCCTCCGTAGCCGCGGCAATCGACCGGGCGCCGTCCAGGGTCATGCTGCCGACGAACACCGACAGCCGGCCGAGAACCGCACGTTCCGGCTCGGATAGGAGATTGTAGCTCCATTCGATGGTGGCGCGCAGCGTCCGGTGCCGAGGCAGTGCGGTGCGACGTCCCTCCCACAGCAAATTGAGGTGCTGGTCGAGGAGTTGGAGCATCGCTCTCGCGCCATATGCGCCCACATGGCCGGCGGTGAGCTCGATGGCGAGCGGAATGCCGTCGAGCCGACGGCAGAGGTTGCCGACATCAGAGGCGTTCGTATCGGTCAGCGCGAATTCACTGCCTCCTGCCGTCGCACGCTCCACGAAGAGTTTAACGGAGGGATAGGCGAGGGCGTTCGCAGCCGTGAGAACGGTCTTTTCCGGTGGGCTCGGCAGCGGCGGGAGACGGTAGGTGAACTCGCCTTCGACGCGCAGCAATTCCCGGCTCGTGGCCAGGATGTGCAGATCCGGGGCCGCCCGGTAGAGCCGCTCGGCCAGCGCCGCCGCTGCTTCGATGACATGCTCGCAGCAGTCCAGAATGAGCAGCATGCGCCTATCGCGCAGGAATGCCGCCAGGCTGCCCGTCGGATCATTCGATCGCGCCAGCAGTCCAAGAGACGATGCGACGATCGCCGGCACCGGAGCGGCGTTGCCGGTCTCGCCGAGACCGACGAAGTGGACATGGCCGGCGAATTCCGCGCGCAGGGCGTGGCCCGCGGAAACGACGACCGTGGTCTTGCCGATGCCGCCTGGGCCGATGACCGTGACGAAGCGTTGGGCTCTCAGCCTTTCCGAGATGTCCTGGATGGCTTGCTCGCGCCCCACCATCTGCCGGGGATGCGCCGGCAAATTGTGGACATAAGTCGGATCGGTCGGCGCAAATTGCCTTTGTTCCGGACGCGAGACCGCAGCCACGAAGCAGTAGCCCTGTCCGGAGATCGTGCTCAGATATCTGACGCCGCCCTTGCCATCTCCGAGTGCCTTGCGAAGTGCGGCGATATGGACACGCAGGCTGTTTTCCTCGACGTTGGCGCCCGGCCATGTCGTGGCTATCAGATCCGTCTTGCTGACGACGTTGCCGGCCTGCCGGACCAGCGCCAGCAGGATGTCGAACGCACGGCCCGACAGTTGCAGCGGGCTTCCGTCTCGTTCAATCCGCCGCTGCAATGGGTCGAGGCGAAACGGCCCGAAGAGGAATATCTCCCAGGCGGGCTCGTCTTGGGCGGAGCGGCCAGCTTGGGCCATCATGTCGTTGCTATGCCAGCGGGGGGCCATTTTCGGATATCAACCCGGCGCACGACTCGTCATGTTCTATGACTCGGCAGCACACCAAGACGTGTGAACGCAGTGGCCCTCAGACGGTAACATCCGGTAGTTTCAGGGTAAAGCATCGGGCTCCATCACTTTCGTCTGAGGCTTGAACGTACGACGTCACGACGCGCACGCCCTATCCGATGAATGCGGGCTTGAGAATGTCCTCCAATCCGATCCGGCGGAGCAGTTCAGCACGGGCGCCGTCGGCGACGGCGCCGACGGCTGCGGCTCCGTCGTCGTCCGGACCGAAATGAACTCGCAGCGGACGCTGTCCGAATTGCATATCGACGATATCGGCTATGGCGGTCGCGACGTCTTGCGGAGTTCGATCCTTCGCCGGAAGCTGCGCAAGTGCCGATAGCGCGATCTCGCTCAAATCGGCCGTCGGACCATCCGCGTATTCCTCGGCCCGAACGGTGTCCAGCGGCCGGCCGGAGCGAATATAATGGCCGGGCCCCAGCGCGCTGGGAACGACGATGGTCGTCTCGACGCCCCAACGCGCGAGCTCGCCGGCATAACCGAGCGCCAGCGCGTCAAGGGCGGCCTTTGAGGAAGCATAGGCGCCCACGAAAGGAACCGAGCCGCCTCGCGCGCTGCTTGACGAGACCCATATCAGCAGGCCATGGCCTTGCTTGCGCAACTGTGGCAACGCGGCCCGATTGAGCCGTTGCGCACCCAGCACGTTGGTGTCGTAGAGCTCGGCAAGCTGGGCCGGTGTAAAGGCCTCCGCCGGCCCGTAGAGGACCTGGCGGGCATTGTGCACGATCACGTCGAGGCGGTTGTTCTCGGCGACGATGGCATCGATGGCCGAGTTGACGGAGGCTTCCGAGGAGACGTCGAACGCGATGGTTCGGAGATCCGCGCTATGCTTGCCGCCCTCGTCTCCCGCCTCAGCGCCGCCGTGCTCATCGTGGTCATCCGCTTCCTGCAATGAAACGTAGACCGTATGGCCGGCCTGCGCCAATTTCCTGCAGGTGCTTCGTCCGATGCTGTTCGCAGCTCCTGTGACGATGATCACTTTGTGCATTCGCATCCCAATCGCATTCCACCCTCCGCAGGGACGCCAGCGCCGTTGCGACACGTTCCTCGTTCGGCAATCGATCGCTGGCCTTGCGCGAAGAGCTTCTGAAATACGGTCGGGCGCCGGACTGGTCTTTCGAGCCCGGCGGCTGATTTCCACATCGCACGAAATTTTTCGAGAAAGCCCGAAAGCGGGTGAGGACGGGTGACCCGCTGACCGAACGGACCCGAACGTGCCTTCGCGAAATTGGCGTTGGCTTTCAGAAGATCGCAACCGTGGCGGCCGGCTACAAGGAACCTGAGCCGCTCGACAGAACGGGCCGTGCGAAGCGTCCGCGGGGAATTCGCTCGTTGCAAGGAAAAGCATGAATCAATCAGGCAAACCGCCGTGTTCGAGACTCGGATCGCTCGTGTTAATCGCTGCCGTCCTCGGAGGCGCAGCTGCCGCGTTCGCCTACACTGCCGGCTGGCTCTCGCCCGGGCGCCTCACGCCGGAGCGGATGATCTCGGCGCTCACGCCTGCGAGCGGCGCACCGCTCGGGCACCGGCGAAATCACGCGAAGGGGATCTGCTTCACGGGCGTCTTCGAGGCCAACGGAAAAGGCGTGGAACTTTCGCGGGCCAGGGTCTTTGCGCGCGGCACGTATCCGGCGCTGGGCCGCTTCAATCTCGGCACTGCCGATCCGAACGCCGTGGATGCAACTGTCCGTGTGCGCGGTTTGGGATTGCAGATCGCTGCGGCGGACGGCGAAGAGTGGCGGATGGCGCTGATCAACCCGCCGTTCTTTGCAGTGTCGACGCCGCAGGCGTTTCACGACCTGCTGATTGCATCAGCCAAGAAGGAGCCGGACGCGATGAAGATTTTCATCCAGGCAAATCCGGAACTTTCCGCCTTCGCGACCTGGGCCAAGACGGCGCCCTGGACCACCAGCTATGCGGAGGAGCCTTACCACGGGCTCAACAGTTTCATCTTCACGAATGCGAACGGCGCGGAGCACGCGGTGCGATGGTCGCTACTGCCCACTGTGCAGCCCGTTCCGGTTTCGCAAGCCGAGCTGGAAAAGCGCGGTCCAAATTTTCTCGAGCAGGAGATCGCGGAGCGCGTCCGCACCGCCGGCCCGCAACGCTGGACCATGATGACGACGGTCGCCGATCCCGGCGATCCGACCGCCGACCCGAGCAAGCCATGGCCCGAGGGCCGCCGCACGGTGCAGGTCGGAACGCTCATCGTGCAGCGGATCGAACCGGAGCAGGACGGGCCCTGCCGCGACATCAACTTCGATCCGACCGTGCTGCCTCAGGGAATCCGGGTGTCCGACGATCCCTTCCCGGCTGCACGCTCGTCGGTCTACCGCAGGTCCTACGATTTGCGTGCGGCCGAAGCCGGCGACTATCCGCGAGCCGGGACGGTCAAGCCATGAGCAACGTTCCGCATCGTTTCGCCCTCATTCAGCGGCTGCTGCACTGGCTGATGGCAGCCTGTATCTTTGCCATGTTCTTCATCGGCGTCGGCATGGTGTCCACCGTGACGCCGACATATCTGCCGCTGATCCTGACCCACAAGACGCTCGGCGTCACGCTTCTGGTCCTCGTCGTGATCAGGCTGGCGCTGCGGCTCCATTACGGCGCGCCGCCGTTGCCGGCAGATCTTCCGCAGGCGATGAAGCTGGGAGCGAGATTGTCGCACCAACTCCTGTATGGCTTCATGATCGTCATGCCGTTGCTGGGTCTCGGCATGCTTTGGGCTGCGGCCTATCCGGTCGTCCTGTATGGCGGGATCCGAATTCCGGCGTTGCTGCCGCAGAGCGATCGCGTGCACACATTGCTGTGGAATGCTCATGTCTATCTAGGATTTGCGTTCTTTGCCCTCGTGCTGCTGCATCTGGCGGCCGGGTTGTTCCACGCATTGATCCGCCGCGACGGCGTCTTCGGGACGATCGCGCTCCTGCCGTCGCGGAACAGGACGACGCCGGCGGAATGAACGCTTCGCACATCGGCGAAATGCGCCGCTAAAGTTTCTCAATCTCCAACAAGGGTGACGACAATGAGCAAGGCAGATCTCCAAAGCCCGACGGATCTCGGGGCCAATGCGAACCGGGACGTTCCAGCCGCGCTGAGAGCGCTGCTGGCCGATGTCTTCGCGCTGTACCTGAAGACCAAGAACTTCCATTGGCACGTATCGGGCAGTCATTTCCGCGACTATCATCTCCTGCTCGACGAGCAGGCCGAGCAGATTTTTGCCATGACCGACGACATTGCCGAGCGGGCACGCAAGATCGGCGGAACTACACTGCGCTCGATTGGCCACATCGCGCGCGAGCAGCGCATTCTCGACAACGACGCGGATTATGTCGATCCGCAGGACATGCTGGCCGAGCTGCGCAGCGACAACCAGCAGCTGACGCGGGAGATGCGCCGGGTCCACGAGCTCTGCGATGAATACGGCGACGTCGCGACCGCAAGCCTGCTGGAAAACTGGATTGACGAGACGGAGCGGCGGATCTGGTTCCTGTACGAGACCGGCCGGAGTGGCCCGAGTTCGTAGGTGCGGGCAAGCCGTCGCTGCATCCTCAAAAGATAGCCCGGGCGGATCCTTGTAGGCTTGCGCTCATTCATGACCAGCGGACCGGTCGTGCGAACGAGAGTCAAATCATGGCTGACATGTCGATTTCGAAGGCCGGAGTCATCATACTCTACGACCCGATCCCGGCTTCGTTCACTCCTCCCGCCATTCGCCCTAGCCGGCGACGGTATGAACCATGATGACGGAGTCGACGTATACGCGGCACCGGGAGATTGCCTGGCGCGGCGGCCGCACGAGGTCGACGTCGCGACTGGTCGCCGAGGAGAGCGCCATCGCGCTCACCTACAACGGTTCGACTCATGCGGTGATGATGGGGACGCCGGCCGATCTGGAGGATTTCGGCGTCGGCTTCAGCCTCACCGAAGGAATCATCGACCGCGCAGGCGAGATTAGGAGCATCGAGCTGATCTCGAACGATCTCGGCATGGAAGTGCGGATGTGGCTCGACGGCGACCGTGCGGCGACCTTGGCGTCGCGCCGACGCGCCATCAGCGGCCCGGTCGGATGCGGGCTATGCGGCATCGAGAGCCTCGAACAGGCGCGCCGCGCGCCGTCACGGGTCCAGGGCCGTCGCATCGCCTTTCACGCACGGGACCTGCTGGGCGCCATGCAGGCGCTGTCCCCCCCCTCCAAATCCTGAATCAGCAAACACGGTCCGTCCATGCTGCGGCCTTCTGGCATCCCCGCATCGGCGTTGCTCTGGTCAGGGAGGATGTCGGCCGGCACAATGCGCTCGACAAGCTCGCCGGGTCGCTTGTCCGCGAAGGGAAATCGGCCTGCGATGGCGCGGTGCTGCTGACGAGCCGCGTCTCGGTCGAGATGGTGCAGAAGGCGGCTATGATCAGCGCCCCGGTCATCGTGGCCGTTTCCGCGCCGACCGCACTCGCAATCCGGACTGCGGACGAGGCGGGGATTACGCTGCTCGCGATCGCCCGCGATGACGGATATGGCGTCTTCACGCACCCGCGCCGCGTCTTGCTGCCTGACGAGGCTGCGGGACGCACCGACTTCTGACCTCGCGGGCCGACCAATATGGCGATGCAAGCCGCATCTTCCGCGCTGGACGTCGAGGCGCCCGTCGGCGTCTACGCTCCGGAGCGATCCCTTCTCGTCGCTTCGGTTCTGAGCATGTCAGGTGGCTTCCTCGACGCCTTTACCTGGCTCTCGCTCGGTGGCGTGTTTGCCAGTTCGCAAACCGGCAATGTCGTATTCATCGGCGTCTACGCGATGTCCGGCCAATGGCAGCAGGCGGCCCACCATCTGCTTCCGATGGTCGCGTTTCTCCTCGGCGCGTCGATCGCGATCCGCATCCGGGCGCCGCTGCGCTGCCTCCTCGGAGAGATCGTCTGCCTGGCAGCGGCGATGCTATTGCTTCATCGCGTACCGGATATGGTCGCGATCCTCGGAATCTCCTTCGGTGTCGCGCTGCAGTCAGCGAGCTTCCGGCAGGTCGAGCGTTGGAAGTATCTCTCGACTACCGTCACCGGCAACATGTTCCGCGCCATCGACCAGTCCGTCGCGACATCCGATCGTGATGCGGCACGCGGCGCCGGGGTCATGCTTCTGCTCAGCCTGATGTTCCTGTTGGGAGCCGCCCTCGGCAGTTGCGCGACGAGGTGGCTCGGCGCGTGGAGCCTTGCCCTGCCGATTGCATCGTCGATGCACGTTCTTTGGTTCTGCCGCCGGCATCGCGATCGGCGAGACCAAGGCTGACCCTCTGAGCCCAGAGGCTTCGAAACGGGCATACGTTCGCCCGTGGGCGAACACTATAGACGATATCGGAGGCGCTATGGTCGGCAGAATAAGGGCGCCTATGTCCGACGCTCCCTACGTTCGGGCCTTCGGCATGACGCCCGGGCTGTTGTCGGGCCACTGGGCGATCAGCTTCTCGTCGACGTTGAAATGCTGGGCGACCAGCCGCGGGGGCGTGTGCGTCAACCAGTTGGAGAGCGACACCTCCTCGTAGCGGGGCGCACGGAACACGCCGACGAACTGCAATTCGGTGTCGCCGACATTCTCGACATAGTGGCCGAGATTGCGCCTGACATAGCCGATGTCGCCGGCCGAAAAATCCGTCGTCAGCGCGTTGGGGCCGGTGTCGAACACCGTCATCCGCGCCTTGCCCTTGATATAATACTGCCACTCGTCGGCATTCGGATGCCAATGCATCTCCCTGACTGCTCCCGGCGGCATCGTCACAAGCGCCGCAGCGACGGTGGTGGCGACCTTGAAGTTGCTGCTGTCGGCGACGCGGATGCTGCCGGCTGAGCTCTCCTTCACCGGCGCCGAACTGCCGAGCGGATGGATGAACGGATAGGGCGGTGCTTCGGCGTGCTTGGCAATTGCAGCACGATCGGCGGCGAGATCGCCGGGCACCGTGCCCTGGAAGATCCAGCGATTGTGCAGCGGAATCCTGGCGAAGGCGTCGGCCGGAACGCCGAAATTCTTCGCCAGCACCTCGGGCGGCGTATGGGCGAGCCAATCGGTCACGAGCAGCGTGTTGAACTCATTGGCGTGGCCGTCGTCGAAACAGATCACGAATTCGCAGCCGTCGGGCCCCAGGCCTTGCAGCGAATGCGGCGCGCCCGGTGGGAAATACCAGAGGTCGCCCGCCTTGAGGTCCCCGACATAGGGACGTCCCTGCGTGTCGAGCACGGTGATGCGGCAACTGCCGTAGGTCATGATCGCCCATTCGGCCGCCTGATGCCAATGCAGCTCCCGGATGCCGCCTGCGGACAGCCGCATGTTGACGCCGGAGATTTCCTTCGAGATCGCGAAATCCGCGACGGTGACTTGCCGCGCCCAGCCGCCATCCTGGATCCGTCTGGGTGCGTTGTTGAACGAAGCCCAATCCATCGGCAGGCCGCCGACGTCGGTCGCGGGCGGGGTTTGGACGGAGGGAAACTGTTCAGCGAGGGCCGGGTTCTGCGGACCGGGATCGGTCAGGCTCCCGGGGCTCTTGCCGTTGATTGCGCCTTGCGGTGGCTCGTCTGGATTGCCGAAGGTTGCTGCCTGTGCGCCGGAGCCGACCATGGCGGCGCCTGCCGCAGACATGGCCAGCAAATCACGTCGGGA